>CAJFUT010000243.1 GCA_904420255.1 uncultured Angelakisella sp.
GGACTGGTCCCCCCGTGAGGGCCGACCTGCCCCGAAGGGGCGGGCCTTCCGCAGAAGGCCCTCGGCCCTTGCTCCCCCCGCTGGATGGCTGTCGCCTAGCACGGGGGGCCGGGGGGCTCCCCGGCCGCTCTTTGTCACTTTCTCTCGGCAGAGAAAGTGAGGCCCGGACCTCCGCTGCGACCGGAGTGATCTATTTAAGCGAAAATCCAGCGGGGCAGAAAAAAGAGGTTCCAAAGGGGTTACCCCTTGGTTGCTCTTTGGCTACTTTCTGGCAATTCAGAAAGTAGCATATCCGGCGTTGCGCTGAGAGCGGAACAAAATACAGAAAGAAATCTAACGTTGCCAAAATCAGTATCCCTGCGCAGCAGGAAACCGAAAGTCTTTCAGAGGCGCAGCGCAGCAGAAAAGGGGCCGCAGGGGCTGCCCCGCCCCGCCCGCCGGGCTCAGTAGTGGATGACCTCCTTGGCGGCGCGGATGGCCTCCGCCACCTTCTCCCCCTCGGGGGAGAGGAAAAAGCGGTAGGTGGATTCCGGCACCAGGGGGCGGATCTCCTCCAGGCGGCCCTCGTGGATCAGCTGGCGCACCGCCGAGGCGCTGATAGCCCGGCCGCCCTCCTCCCTGCGGGGGATGACCACGCACTGGATGCCGTCCTTGGGCAGCTCCTCCGCCATGATCCGGTTGTAGGCCGCCGTCACCTGGGAAAAGGGCTCCTCCCCCACGTACCGGGCGGTGATGCCCAGGGCGGCGGCGATCCCCTTGAAGACCTGGACGTCCAGCCGGGCCTGGGCCTGGATGACGTCCCCGCTGTCCTTGATGAAATAGGAGGGGAAGGTGGAGGAGGAGATCATGTAGCTCCCCGTCTGGTGGAGGACCACGTTGGGCAGGTCCGCCACCCCCTCCGCCACCAGGCGGTACCGGGCCTGGAAGGGCACCAGGGAGGCGTCCTCAGTGACCACAAAAAGGTGGAGGAGGTCGCACTGGGAGGCCGCCTGCTCCACCAGCCAGCGGTGCCCCAGGGTGAAGGGGTTGGCGTTCATGACAATGGCGGCCTGGCGGGCCCCGGCGGGGATTTCCGGCTGCTCCTTCCGAAGCTGCTGGAGGTAGTCGTCAAAGCCGCTGCGGCGGTTTTCCAGGAAGGCCACCAGCCCCGGGACCCGGCAGATCTCCCAAAAGCCGATGTCCCGGAACAGGGGGACCTTGTCGCACTTGGTGTAAAGGAACAGGTGGAAGACCCCCCGCTGGGCCTCCAGGTCGGTCAGGCGGCTCACCACCCGGTTCATCAGCCCCTCCCCCTGGTGGGTGGAATCCACCGCCAGGCAGCGGAGGGTATTTTTATAATAGGAGCCGGTGGCCACCAGGCTGCCCTGGGAGTCGTACAGCCCCAGGGTGTATTCCAGGCTGCCGTCCCGGCGGATCCCCTCCCGCTCCAGGAGGGCGCGGTATTCCTCCATGGCCCGTTTGTCGGAGGGATAGATTCTGGATTCCTCGTATTCTTCAAACATGGGCGGGCTCCTTTCGGTCCTCGGAAAAGCATTCCTCTTTGGTGATCTTGATAAAGTCCGCCATATACCGGGGAAGGTAGCTGTTTTTGCTGTAGCAGAAGAACAGCTCCCGGAGGAACTGGTCCCCAAGGATGGGGTAATAGATGCCGGCGGGGTGCATCCAGTTGCTCAGAAGGGTTTCGGGGAAAAGGGCCACGGCGTTGCAGGCGATGGCCAGGCGCCGGGCCACCTCCACGCTGTGGGTCTCAAAGATGATCCGGGGGGAGATGCGGTACTCGTTGAACATATGGTCCTGGGTGGTGCGGGTGCCGTGGCCGGGGTGGACCGAGATAAACTTCTCGTCCTTGGCCCGGTCGATGGTGATGCCGGTGTAGGGCGGGGTGGCTTTGGCCAGCTCGGTTTCGGGCCCGGCGAAAAGGAGGAGCCGCTCCCGCCCCAGGGGGACGTAGGTCAGGTCCTCAATCACCTTTTCCCGGGAAAGGAGCAGGGCCAGGTCCACCTTCCCGGTGAGGACCAGGTCGTCCATGCTGGTGGAGCCCACCTCCACCACCTCCAGCTCCACCGCCGGGTATTCCTTCATGAACCGGGGGAGGATCCGGGGCAGCAGGGCCATGGAGCGGAGGGTGGAGATGGCCACCCGCAGCTTGCCGCTGGATTCCTGGCGGATCTCCATGATCTCCCGGTGGAGGTTTGTTTCCAGGGCGATGAGCTTGCGGGCGGTGGCCAGGTACTTTTCGCCGGCGTAGGTCAGGGAGATGGGGGTGGTGTTCCGGTTGAAGATTCGGGCGCCGATCTCCTTTTCCACAATCTGGATGGTCTGGCTCAAGGCGGGCTGGGAGATATAGAGGCGCTTGGCCGCGTTAGAAATGCTGCCCTCCTCGTAAACGGTGATGAGGTACTGCGCTTGGCGGATATTCACATACAAGACCCCCTTGGAATAACGACGGGCTTATGCCGCTGAAAGGCGGGATGCGAATAAAATTATATATACCTTTATAGTACACGAAAAGAAGCGGAAAAACAAGACGGTAGCGGGGTGGCGGACAGAAAGAAGAATCCGTCAGATTTGTTAAAAATGACGACAAAACCCCCGCAAATCAGAAAAAACCGTAAAATAGGAACAAAAAAGAAAATGTGACGAAAATAACCCCGGCAATTTCATGAAAATGTCAGAACATAAGACGATACTTATGGAATTCAAAATAAACACATATTGGATATAATATTAAAGAAAAATAAGAAATACAGTACTATAACAAATTATCAAAATAAATTGAAAAACCAATTAAGCGAAATGACGGATATATAAAAGAAAAAATAGGATTTCATAGGAAAACCTAGAAATTTTAAGTATGGCGTCAATAGCTTTTATGCATTTGTAATCCGGGGGACAACTCTTGTATGATGAAGGGGCCAAAATGCAATGGGGACGGGTTCCGTGCGCAGTTGTGTCCGTCCTGGGATTCTGGAGGAGGCCGGGGCGTTTGGCCCCCGGCTGGAAAAAGAAACATGAGGTGAGTTAGAAATGAACAAACGTATCCTGTCTTTGATCGCCATGGTGCTGGCGCTGGTCATGATGGTGGCCTGCGGCGGCGGCACCACCACTGAGAGCGCCGCCTCCGGCGACGCTGCCGCTTCCGGTGACGCTGCGGCCTCCGGCGACGCCGCCGCTTCCGATTGGGAGTGGGAGCGGGACATCGAGATCATCTGCACCTTCGATGTGGGCTCCGGCACCGACACCACCCTCCGCGCCCTGATGCCTGA
>CAJFUT010000244.1 GCA_904420255.1 uncultured Angelakisella sp.
AACCGGGTCACGGTGGGGTATATGTACTTCCTGAAGCTCCACCACCTGGTGGACGACAAGATCCACGCCCGGTCCACCGGCCCCTACAGCCTGGTGACCCAGCAGCCCCTGGGCGGCAAGGCCCAGTTCGGCGGCCAGCGGTTCGGCGAGATGGAGGTGTGGGCCCTGGAGGCCTACGGCGCCGCCTACACCCTCCAGGAGATCCTCACCGTCAAGTCGGACGACGTGGTGGGCCGTGTCAAGACCTTCGAGGCCATTGTCAAGGGCCTCAACGTCCCCACCCCCGGCATCCCTGAATCCTTCAAGGTGCTGATTAAGGAGCTCCAGTCCCTGGCCCTGGATGTCCGGGTGCTGGACGCCGACAACAACGAGATCGACCTGAAGCAGAACTTCGACGAGGACGACAACATGGGCCTCGCGCCCGCCGACGCCGGCCTCTTTGATGAAGCCAATGTGGAAGTCGGTTCCGAGCTGGATTCCGGCTTCGCCATCGAGAACCCAGATGACGAGGACGAAATCTTCTCCGAGGAAGACATGGAAGCGGTGGAGGAATCCATGGCGGACGACGATGACGACAGCTTTGAGCTTCAGATTTAAGGAGGGGCTGCATTTTGGAATTTAACGTATTTGAATCCATAAAGATTGGCCTTGCCTCCCCGGAGAGCATCCGGGGCTGGTCCTACGGCGAGGTGAAGAAGCCCGAGACCATCAACTACCGCACCCTGAAGCCGGAGCGGGACGGCCTTTTCTGCGAAAGGATCTTCGGGCCCACCAAGGACTGGGAGTGCTACTGCGGCAAGTACAAGCGGATCCGCTACAAGGGCAAGATCTGCGAGCGCTGCGGCGTGGAGGTGACCCGGTCCAAGGTCCGCCGGGAGCGGATGGGCCACATCGAACTGGCCGCCCCGGTTTCCCACATCTGGTACTTCAAGGGGACCTCCTCCCGGATGGGGCTGCTGCTGAACCTGAGCCCCCGGCTGCTGGAGAAGGTGCTCTACTTCGCCTCCTATATCGTCATCGACCCCGGCATCACCAGCCTCAAAAAATACAGCCTCCTCTCCGAGCGGGAATACGCCGAGATGCGGGAGGCCTATGAGGACGAGTTCCGGGCCGGCATGGGGGCCGAGGCCATCAAGGAGCTGCTCCAGGATATCAACATCGAGGAGCTTTCCGCCGAGATCAAGGGCGAGCTGGAGAAGGCCACCGGCCAGAAGCGGGCCAAGCTCCTGAAGCGCCTGGAGGTGGTGGAGGCCTTCCGCCTCTCCGGCAACAAGCCCGAGTGGATGATCCTGGACGTGCTGCCGGTGATCCCGCCGGAAATCCGGCCCATGGTCCAGCTGGACGGCGGGCGCTTCGCCACCAGCGACCTCAACGACCTTTACCGGCGGGTCATCAACCGCAACAACCGCCTCAAGAAGCTGCTGGAGCTGGGCGCCCCCGATATCATCGTCCGCAACGAAAAGCGGATGCTCCAGGAGGCGGTGGACGCCCTCATCGACAACGGCCGCCGGGGACGCCCCGTCACCGGCCCCAACAACCGCCCCCTCAAGAGCCTTTCCGATATGCTCAAGGGCAAGCAGGGCCGCTTCCGCCAGAACCTCCTGGGCAAGCGCGTGGACTACTCCGGCCGTTCGGTCATCGTGGTGGGCCCCACCCTGAAGATGTACCAGTGCGGCCTCCCCAAGGAGATGGCCCTGGAGCTCTTCAAGCCCTTCGTCATGAAGCGGCTGGTGGACCTGAAGGTGGCCGAGAACATCAAGAAGGCCCGGAAGATGGTGGAGCGGGGAGTCCAGAAAGAGGTCTGGGACGCCCTGGAAATCGTCATCAAGGACCACCCGGTGATGCTCAACCGCGCCCCCACCCTCCACCGTCTGGGCATCCAGGCCTTCGAGCCGGTGCTGGTGGAAGGCCGCGCCATCAAGCTCCACCCCCTGGTCTGCACCGCCTTCAACGCCGACTTTGACGGCGACCAGATGGCGGTCCATGTGCCCCTTTCCGCCGAGGCCCAGACCGAGGCCCGGTTCCTGATGCTGGCTGCCAACAACCTCCTGAAGCCCTCCGACGGCCGCCCGGTGGCGGTGCCCTCCCAGGACATGGTGCTGGGCTCCTATTACCTCACCATGGTGGTGGAGGACGAGAAGGGGGCCGGCAAGGTCTTCCGGGACGGGGACGAGGCCCTCATGGCCTACCAGGCCGGCGAGGTGGGCATCCATGCGCCCATCCGGGTCCGCCGCCAGAAGCAGGTGGGCGGCCAGCTGCGCTCCGCCCTGGTGGATACCACCGTGGGCAAGATGATCTTCAACGCGCCGGTCCCTCAGGACCTGGGCTTTGTGGACCGCACCAAGGAGGAGAACCTGTTCAAGTTCGAGGTGGACTTCCTGGTGACCAAAAAGACCCTGGGCAAGATCATCGACCGCTGCATCAAGGTTCACGGCACCACCCGCACCAGCGAGGTGCTGGACAACATCAAGAGCCAGGGGTACAAGTTCTCCACCCGTTCCGGCATCACCGTGGCGGTGTGCGACGCCGTCATCCCGCCCCAGAAGAAGGACCTCATCGCCGCCGCCGAAAAGGAGGTGGACCAGATCCACCGCCAGTACGACCGGGGCTTCATCACCGACGAGGACCGCTACGAGCGGGTCATCGGCGTCTGGAACAAAACCACCCGTGAGGTCAAGAACGCCCTGGAGGAGAACTTCGCCAAGAACCCCCTCAACCCCATCTATATGATGGCCCATTCCGGCGCCCGGGGCTCCATGGACCAGATCCGCCAGCTGGCGGGGATGCGCGGCCTCATCGCCAACACCTCCGGCCGGGCCATTGAGCTGCCCATCCGCTCCAACTACCGCGAGGGCCTGGATATTCTGGAATACTTCAATTCCAGCCGGGGCGCCCGGAAGGGCCTGGCGGACACCGCCCTGCGGACCGCCGACTCCGGCTACCTCACCCGCCGCCTGGTGGACGTTTCCCAGGAAGTGATCATCCGGGAGTCCGACTGCGGCACCCACGAGGGCATCGACGTCTATGACATCATGGACGGCGACCGGGTCATCGAAGGGATGGCCGAACGCCTGGTGGGCCGCTATGTGGCCGATGACGTGGTGGATCCCGCCACCGGCGAGGTGCTGGTGACCCGGGAGAAGATGATGACCGAGGAGGACGCCGACCGGATCGTCAAGGCGGGCATCACCCGGGTGAAGATCCGCTCCATCATCAACTGCTGCGCCGAGGACGGCGTCTGCGCCAAGTGCTACGGCTCCAACCTGGCCACCGATCAGCCGGTGGCCATCGGGGAGGCGGTGGGCATCATCGCCGCCCAGTCCATCGGCGAGCCCGGCACCCAGCTGACCATGCGTACCTTCCACACCGGCGGCATCGCCTCCACCAGCGACATCACCCAGGGTCTTCCCCGTGTGGAGGAGCTGTTTGAGGCCAGAAAGCCCAAGAGCGTGGCGGTCATCGCCCACAACGGCGGCGTGGTTTCCTTCGGGAAGGACGCCAAGGGCGTGGACATCGTCATCATCGAGGACCCCGAAACCGGGGAGCGGAGCGAGCGCCAGATCGTCTACGGCTCCAAGCTCCGGGTCCAGGAGGGGGATGTGATCCAGAAGGGCGACTTCATCACCGAGGGCTCCGCCGAGCCCGGGGAGATCCTCCAGGTCAGCGGCGAGCTGGCCGTCCAGGACTACCTCATCAAAGAGGTCCAGATGGTCTACCGCACCCAGGGCGTTGACATCAACGACAAGCACATCGAGGTCATCGTCCGCCAGATGATGAAGAAGGTGAAGGTGGAGGACCCCGGCGATACCAACTTCATCCAGGGCTCCATGGTGGACCGCATCGAGGTCAACCGCAAGAACGCCGAGATCGAGGCCCTCAACGCCGCCGACGGCGGCCAGCGCCGGCCCGCGGTCTGCAAGGCGGTGCTGCTGGGCATCACCAAGGCCTCCCTGGCCACCGATTCCTTCATGTCCGCCGCTTCCTTCCAGGAGACCACCCGGGTCCTCACCGACGCGGCCATCAAGGGCAAGACCGATCCCCTCCAGGGCCTGAAGGAGAACGTCATCATCGGTAAGCTCATCCCCGCGGGCACCGGCCTTGTTTCCTACAAGGAGGCGAAGAAGGAGCCCATCCTCACCGGGGAGAAGGATATCTTCGACCAGGTGATGGAAACCTCCCAGGAGGTCCGGGAGGAGATCGACGAGGAAAGCGCCTTCAGCCAGGCCACCTGATTTTCCAGGGGCGGGCGGGGCCGGAGAGGGGCGGGAAACCCCTTCCGGCCCCCTCCGCGCCTTCCCCCGGGCGGATGGAGCGGAAAAATCGGCACCATCCCCAAATTTTACCCGAATTTTGGCGCAGGATGCCCAAGATTTGCTTGACAAGCCCAATGCCCCTTTGGTACAATACTAAATTGGTGGCGGCAGGCCGCTTTTTGGCGTTCTGCCCCGAAAAGTTACGGCCCAACCGGCGCCCAGGCGCCGTTTGAGGATAGAAATTTTTTATAGAGGAGGTGCAATATGCCAACCTTTAACCAGCTTGTCCGCAAGGGAAGAGAAACCGTTGAGAAGAAATCGACCGCTCCCGCGCTGCTGAAGGGATGGAACTCCAAGAAGCGCGTGGCCATCGATCAGAATTCTCCTCAAAAGAGAGGTGTGTGTACTGCCATCAGAACATCCACCCCCAAGAAGCCCAACTCCGCTCTCCGTAAGGTGGCGAGGGTCCGGCTCTCCAACGGCATCGAGGCCACCAGCTACATCCCCGGCGTCGGCCACAACCTGCAGGAGCACAGCGTGGTGCTGATCCGCGGCGGCCGTGTCAAGGACCTGCCCGGTGTCCGTTACCACATCATCCGCGGCACTCTGGACGCCCAGGGCGTTGCCAAGAGGATGCAGGCCCGCTCCAAGTACGGCGCCAAGCGTCCGAAAAAAGCTGGTGCCGCAAAGTAAGAAACCCCAGGAGATTTGAATAAAATCTGCCGAATCAGGCAGGTTATCCATATGGATATCCCTCTGATTTGGCCGGCGGGAGTTTTGTGCTTTCGAGTACCGATGAATTCATTCTGAATATGAAGGAGGGAAGCGAAGTGCCAAGAAGAGGTAATATCGCAAAACGAGATGTATTGCCGGACCCCCTGTACAATTCCAAGCTGGTGACCCGCCTTGTCAACAGCGTCATGCTGGACGGCAAGAAGGGCGTGGCCCAGAAGATCGTGTACGGGGCCTTTGACATCGTCCGGGAAAAGACCGGCAAGGAGCCCCTGGAAGCCTTTGAGCAGGCCATGGAGAACATCATGCCTGTTCTGGAGGTGAAGGCCCGCCGCGTGGGCGGCGCCACCTACCAGGTGCCCATGGAGGTGCGTCCCGAGCGGCGCCAGACCCTGGGGCTGCGGTGGCTCACCACCTATTCCAGGAGCCGTTCCGAAAAGACCATGAAGGAGCGCCTGGCCGGCGAGATCTGCGACGCGCTGAACAACCAGGGCGGCGCCTGCAAGAAGCGGGACGACACCCACAAGATGGCCGAGGCCAACAAGGCGTTCGCTCACTACAGATACTAAGTTTATGGGAATCCCCAAAGCCTCCCGGAGGCCAGCGGGGGGTAATTCAGGTTAGGAGGGCATTATGCCAAGAGAAGTATCTCTGGAGATGACCCGGAACATCGGCATCATGGCGCATATCGATGCGGGGAAGACCACCACCACCGAGCGGATCCTGTTCTACACGGGCAAGACCCACAAGATTGGTGAGACCCACGACGGTACCGCCCAGATGGACTGGATGGCCCAGGAGCAGGAGAGAGGCATCACCATCACTTCTGCGGCCACCACCTGCTTCTGGAGTCACTCCGAGTATCAAAAGGATCCCGCGCTGGCGAAGAAGTACCGCCACCGGATCAACATTATCGACACCCCGGGACACGTGGACTTCACCGTGGAGGTGGAGCGCTCCCTGCGGGTGCTGGACGGTTCCGTCACCGTCATGTGCGCCAAGGGCGGCGTGGAGCCCCAGTCGGAAACCGTCTGGCGCCAGGCGGACCGCTACCATGTTCCCCGGATGATCTATGTCAACAAAATGGACATCATGGGGGCGGATTTCTACAATGTGCTGAAGATGGTCCATGACCGCCTCAAGTGCAACGCCGTTCCCATCCAGCTCCCCATCGGCGCGGAGGAAACCTTCCGGGGAATCATCGACCTGGTGAAGATGAAGGCGGAGGTCTATTACGACGACCTGGGTGTGGACGTCCGGGAGGAGCCCATTCCCGAGGACATGGTGGACCTGGCCGAGGAATACCGGGGCAAGCTCCTGGAGGCCGTGGCCGAGCAGGACGAGGAGCTGATGGAGAAGTACCTGGAGGGCGAGGAGCTGGATGCCGCCGACATCAAGCGGGTCATCCGGGCCGCCACCATCCAGAACAAGATGGTCCCCGTCACCTGCGGCACCTCCTACAAGAACAAGGGTGTGCAGAACCTGCTGGACGCCATCGTGGACTATATGCCCGCCCCCACCGACATCGCCGCCATCAAGGGTGTCAACCCTGAAACCGGCGAGGAGGAGGAGCGGCCTTCCAGCGACGACGCCCCCTTTGCCGCCCTGGCCTTTAAGATCATGACCGACCCCTTTGTGGGGAAGCTGGGCTTCTTCCGGGTCTATTCCGGCACCCTCACCGCCGGCTCCACCGTCTACAATCCCGATAAGGATGTGGATGAGCGGATCGGCCGCATCCTCATGATGCACGCCAACAACCGCACCGATATCCCCCAGGTCTACGCCGGGGATATCGCCGCCGCCGTGGGCCTCAAGAACACCACCACCGGCGACACCCTCTGCGACGAGAAGGCCCCCATCATGCTGGAGTCCATGGAGTTCCCCGACCCCGTCATCCGGGTGGCCATTGAGCCCAAGACCAAGGCAGGCCAGGAGAAGATGGGCATCGCCCTGGCGAAGCTGGCCGAGGAGGACCCCACCTTCAAGACCTACACCGATGAGGAAACCGGGCAGACCATCATCGCCGGCATGGGCGAGCTGCATCTGGAGATCATCGTGGACCGCCTGCTGCGGGAGTTCAAGGTGGAGGCCAATGTGGGCAAGCCCCAGGTGGCCTACAAGGAAACCGTCCGCAAGATGGCCGACGTGGATATGAAATATGCCCGGCAGTCCGGCGGTAAAGGCCAGTACGGCCACGTCAAGATCAAGCTGGAGCCCAATGAGAGCGGCAAGGGCTACGAGTTCATCAATGCCGTGGTGGGCGGCGCCATCCCCAAGGAATACATCCCTGCGGTGGACGCCGGTATCCGCGGCGCCATGCAGAGCGGCGTCCTGGCGGGCTACCCGGTGGTGGACTGCAAGGTTACCCTCTACGACGGCTCCTACCACGAGGTGGACTCCTCCGAAATGGCCTTTAAGATCGCCGGCTCCATGGCCTTCAAGGAAGCCATGAAGAAGGCGGATCCGGTCATCCTGGAGCCCATTATGAAGGTGGCGGTCATCGTCCCCGACGAGTACATGGGCGACGTCATCGGCGACCTGAATTCCCGCCGCGGCCAGATCCAGGGCATGGAGGCCCGCTCCGGGACCCAGCAGATCAACGCTTTTGTTCCCCTCTCCGAGATGTTCGGCTACGCTACCGATATGCGGTCCAAGACCCAGGGACGCGGCCAGTACACCATGGAGCCCAGCCATTACATCGAGGTGCCCAAGAGCATCGCGGAGAAGATTATGGCCACCCGGGGCAAGAGTGAATAACCAGCGTAACTTTTCCCTTGCATTTTGCAGAGGAACTTGCTAAAATACCATTGAACCACAGCCAGACGGAACGTGAAACATCCTATATGAAAAGGGAGGAAAAGAACCATGGCGAAAGCGAAATTTGAAAGAACCAAACCCCATGTAAACATCGGCACCATCGGCCACGTGGACCACGGCAAGACCACCCTGACCGCCGCCATCACCAAGGTGCTGGCCCTGGAGGGCAAGGCTCAGTACGAAGCCTATGACATGATCGATAAGGCCCCCGAGGAGCGGGAGCGCGGCATCACCATCAACACCGCCCACGTAGAGTACGAGACCGCCAACCGGCATTATGCCCATGTGGACTGCCCCGGGCACGCCGACTATGTGAAGAACATGATCACCGGCGCTGCTCAGATGGACGGCGCCATCCTGGTGGTTTCCGCCGCCGACGGCCCCATGCCCCAGACCCGTGAGCACATCCTCCTGGCCCGCCAGGTGGGCGTGCCCTACATCGTGGTGTTCATGAACAAGTGCGACCAGGTGGACGATCCCGAGCTGCTGGAGCTGGTGGAGATGGAGATCCGTGACCTCCTCTCCAGCTATGACTTCCCCGGCGACGAGACCCCCATCATCAAGGGCTCCGCCCTCCAGGTCCTGGAGAGCAACAGCCAGGATCCCAACGCCCCCGAGTACAAGTGCATCCACGAGCTGATGGAGGCTGTGGATACCTATATCCCCACCCCCGAGCGGAAGGCCGACCTGCCCTTCCTGATGCCTGTTGAGGACGTCTTCACCATCACCGGCCGCGGCACCGTGGCCACCGGCAGAGTGGAGCGCGGCCAGGTCAAGACCGGCGACGAGGTGGAGATCATCGGCCTCACCGAGGAGCGCCGTAAGACCGTTGTTACCGGCGTTGAGATGTTCCGCAAGACCCTGGACTACGCTGAGGCCGGCGACAACATCGGCGCCCTGCTCCGCGGCATCCAGAGGAACGAGATCGAGAGAGGCCAGGTCCTCTGCAAGCCCGGCACCATCCATCCCCACACCAAGTTCCGGGCCCAGGTCTACGTCCTGAAGCAGTCTGAGGGCGGCCGTCACACCCCCTTCTTCAACAACTATCGTCCTCAGTTCTATTTCCGCACCACCGACGTTACCGGCGTCATCACCCTGCCCGAGGGCACCGAGATGTGTATGCCCGGCGACAACGTCGAGATGGACGTTGAGCTGATCACCCCCATCGCCATCGAGGAAGGCCTCCGTCTGGCTATCCGCGAGGGCGGCCGTACCGTTGGTTCCGGCGTTGTCATCAAGATCAACTCCTGAGCCCCCGGCACAGTGAAAGAGTAAAAAGGGCGCCGTATCCGCGGCGCCCTTTTTCCATAAATTTTCCCCTTCGGTGAAATATCCCGGGGGAAAATCCGTCTGTCAGGGTGAAAGGAGGCGAAGGGAATGCTGGAGGATGCCGAAATCGTCCGGCTCTACTGGGAGCGGGACCAGGGGGCCATCGCCGAGACCCAGCGGAAGTACAGCCCCCTCTGCGGCAGCATCGCCATGAATATCCTCCGGAACCGGGAGGACAGCGAGGAATGCCTCAACGATACCTGGCACCGGGCCTGGAACACCATGCCGCCCCAGCGGCCGGCTTCCCTGGCGGCCTATCTGGGGCGGATCGTCCGGAACCTGGCCCTGGACCTTTACCGGAAGCGCCGGGCGGCCAAGCGGTACGGCGGGGCGGAGCTGCTCCTGTCCGAGCTGGCGGAGTGCGTCCCTGCCCGGGAGGGCGGGGTGCTCTGCTCCGAGGAGGAGCTTTCCGGCGTCATCGACGGCTGGCTCCGGGGCCTTTCCCCCGGGGACCGGCGGCTGTTCCTGCGCCGCTATTGGTACGGGGAAGGGGTCGGGGAGCTGGCCCAAAGCCTGGGGGAGCGCCCGGGCCGCCTCTCCCTGCGGCTGTTCCGTCTCCGGGGGAAGCTCCGGGAGCATCTGGAAAAGGAGGGGATCGCCCTGTGAAGCCGGAAGAAAAGCTGTACCGCGCCATCGGCGGGGTGGGGGAGGACCTGGTGGACCAGGCCCTTTCCCCCGGCAAAAAGAAGACCCTCTGGCGGCGTTGGGCCGCCTTGGCGGCGGCTCTGGCCCTGGTGGCGGGGGGGAGCCTTGCCCTGCTGCCCCGGTTCGGCGGAGGCTCCGCCGGGGG
>CAJFUT010000245.1 GCA_904420255.1 uncultured Angelakisella sp.
CGGCAGAGAAAGTGAAGCCCGGGGTCGCGCTGCGACCGGAGTAAACTGATAAACAGAAAACACTGCGAGGCAGAAAAGGGGGTCCAGGGGTTTTCCCCGGCTCTTTGTCACTTTCTCTCGGCAGAGAAAGTGAGGCCCGGACTTCCGGTCCGACCGGAGTAAACTATTTAAAAGAAAATCCGGCGGGGAAGAAAAAAGAGAGCGGCGCACAACCTACCGCCATGTAGGCGCTTCTCTCACGGACGCAAAAAAGAGCGGCGCACAAACCAACGATTCAATGACGCTTTGGCGGGTTGAGTCCCAACGCTTTTGCGACCCCAAGCTGCGCGGCGCATAAGCTTTCGCCGCGTAGACCGCGGCTGACGTCGTTGAAAAAGGGAGCGCCCGGCAGGTTTTCCTTGACTTTGCACGGGGATGACTATAATATTGGATGTGTATGAAATTCGCCCAGCAAAAGGTGGTTTAAAAAGAAATGAAGTTTGACAAAGTACGCACCCGCTTCGCCCCCAGCCCCACCGGCTATATGCACGTGGGGAACCTGCGCACCGCCCTCTATGCCTATCTCACCGCCAAATCCCAGGGCGGCACCTTCATCCTGCGCATCGAGGACACCGACCAGGAACGGTATGTGGAGGGGGCGGTGGACATCATCTACAACACCCTCCGGGAAACCGGCCTCATCTGGGACGAGGGCCCGGACATCGGCGGCCCGGTGGGCCCCTATATCCAGAGCCAGCGGATGGGGATGTTCAAGGACTACGCCCTCCAGCTGGTGGAGAAGGGCGCCGCCTACTACTGCTTCTGCGACAAGGACCGGCTGGAGGAGGTCCGGGCGGTGCAGCAGGCCTCGGGGATGGCCCCCAAATACGACGGCCACTGCCGCCACCTGACCCCCGAGGAGGTCCAGGAAAAGCTGGCCGCCGGCATCCCCTACGTCATCCGCCAGAAGGTCCCCACCGAGGGCACCGTCACCTTCCACGACGAGATCTTCGGGGACATCACCGTGGACTGCGCCGACCTGGACGACCAGGTCCTCATCAAGGCGGACGGGATGCCCACCTATAACTTCGCCAACGTGGTGGACGACCACACCATGGGCATCACCCACGTCATCCGGGGCAACGAGTACCTTTCCTCCACCCCCAAGTACAACCTCCTTTACGAGGCCTTCGGCTGGGAGGTCCCGGTGTACATCCACTGCCCCCCGGTGATGAAGGACCAGACCCACAAGCTCTCCAAGCGCAACGGCGACGCCTCCTACGAGGACCTGATCGCCAAGGGCTACCTGAAGGACGCCGTCCTCAACTACATCGCCCTGCTGGGCTGGAGCCCCAAGGGAGAGCGGGAGATCTTCTCCCTGGCGGAGCTGGTGAAGGAATTCGACCCCTCCGGCATCTCCAAATCCCCCGCCATCTTCGATACCCAGAAGCTGCGGTACATCAACGGCGAGTATATCCGGGCCCTCTCCCCCGAGGAGTTCTATGAAAAGGCCCTCCCCTGGATGCGGAAAACCATCCGCCGGGAGGACGCCGACCTGCGGGAGCTGGCCAAAGTCCTCCAGTCCCGGTGCGAGGTGCTGGAGGACATCCCGGAGCAGGTGGACTTCATCGACGCCGTGCCCGAGTACAGCCTGGACCTCTACACCAGCAAGAAGATGAAGACCAACCCGGAAACCAGCCTGGCGGCCCTCCGGGAGGTGCTGCCGGTGCTGGAGGGGCTGACCGACTTTTCGGCCCCCGCCATCCACGACGCCCTCTTCGCCCGCATCGGGGAGCTGGGGGTGAAGAACGGCTGGCTCCTCTACCCCCTCCGGGTGGCAGTGAGCGGCAAGCAGTTCACCCCCGGCGGCGGCGTGGAGCTCTGCGCCGTCCTGGGGAAGGAGGAGTCCCTGAAGCGGGTCCGGGACGCCGTCCAAAAGCTGGAGCGGGGCTGACCCCCGGCGGGGCTTCCGGGCTGAGGCGCGGCAGGAAGCGCCCCGGCGGCCCCGGATTGACAGCAGCGTGAAAAGGCCGGGGCAGTCCTTGGTGGGCCGCCCCGGCTTTTGGCTGGGCCGGCGTCCCGGCGGCAGTGTTTTTTCTCACCTGTTCGACAGAAATCCATTGCATTCCCCTCCTGATTTGCTATAATTAAAAGATAGCAGCATGAAAAAAATTCCTCTGCCCCTCCGGGCCGGGGGAAATCCAAGACAAAGCAGGTGTGTTTCTATGGAGCTGGTTTTTTCCCACCGAATGGAATCCATGCAGCCGTCGGCCATCCGGGAGATTTTCAAAAACATGGCGGATCCTTCCATCATCCCCTTCGCCGGAGGGAACCCCTCCCATGAGGCGTTCCCGGTGAAGGAGCTGGAGAACATCGCCCGGATCGTCTTTGAAAACAATCCCATCACCGCCCTTCAGTACTCGGTCACCGAGGGCTATCCCCTTCTCCGGGACGCGGTGAAGTCCTTTGCCCAGAGCCGGGAGCCGGGGATCCTCCATCCCGGGGATGACATCATCATCACCACCGGCGCCCAGCAGGCCATCGACCTTGCCACCAAGGCCCTGGTCAACGAAGGGGACACCATCCTCTGCGAGGACCCCTCCTTCATCGGCGCCCTCAATACCTTCCGCACCTACCGGGCCAACCTGGTGGGGGTGGAGCTGGAGGAGGACGGCATTTCGGTGGAGAAGCTGGAGGCCGCCCTGAAGGAGCATCCCGACGCCAAGATCCTCTACCTCATCCCCAACTTCCAGAACCCCACCGGCGGCACCATGTCCCTGGAGAAGCGCCGGGCGGTCTATGACCTCTGCCTGCGGCACCATGTGGTGATCCTGGAGGACAACCCCTACGGCGACCTGCGCTTCGCGGGGGAAAACGTCCCCGCCATCAAGACCCTGGATACCGAGGGCATCGTCTGCTACTGCGGCACCTTCAGCAAGATCATCTCCCCCGGCCTCCGGGTGGGCTACGCCATCGCCCCAGCCGGGCTGGTGGGCAAGATGGTGGTGGCCAAGCAGTGCGGGGATATCCACACCCCCATCCTCAACCAGATGATTTGCTGCCAGTTCCTCCAGTCCTGCAACGTGGCCGGCCACCTTTCGGCCCTCCAGAAGCTCTACCGGGGCAAATGCAGCCTGATGGTCCAGGCCATGGAGGAGCATTTTTCCCGGGCCCGGTTCAACTCCCCCGAGGGCGGGCTGTTTGTCTGGTGCACCCTGCCGGACCGCATCGGCCTGATGGACTTTATCCGGGCCGCCGGCGAGGCCAAGGTGGCGGTGGTGCCGGGCACCACCTTCCTCCCGGATACCAGCCGGCCCTGCCATTCCTTCCGGCTGAATTTCTCCGCCCCCACCAACCAGCAGATCACCGAAGGGGTGGAGCGGCTGGGCCGGGTGCTGGACCAGATGCTCCGATAACGCAAACCATTTCCACAGGAGGTACACCCATGGCAGAAACCCTTTCCGCGCCCCAGGCGGAGCGCAAGAAGATCATTTTTTCCGGCATCCAGCCCACCGGGGTCTTTACCCTGGGCAACTATATCGGGGCCATCCGCAACTGGGGGAAGCTCCAGGAGGATTACCGCTGCGTCTACTGCGTGGTGGACCTCCACGCCATCACGGTGCGCCAGGACCCCGCCGCCCTGCGCCGCCACACCCTGGAGGCCTACGCCCTGCTGATGGCCTGCGGCATCGACCCGGAGAAAAGCATCCTGTTCATCCAGAGCCACAACCCTCACCACGCCGAATGCGCCTGGGTCCTCAACTGCTGCACCCAGTTCGGGGAGCTTTCCCGGATGACCCAGTTCAAGGACAAGGCCGCCCGGTATGCGGACAACATCAACGCCGGCCTCTTCACCTACCCGGTGCTGATGGCCGCCGACATCCTCCTCTACCAGGCCGACCTGGTGCCCGTCGGGGTGGACCAGAAGCAGCACCTGGAGCTTGCCCGGGATGTGGCGGGACGGTTCAACAACGCCTTCGGGAAAACCTTTGTCCTTCCCGACGGCTATATCCCCAAGGCGGACGAGGGGGCCCGGATCATGTCCCTCCAGGACCCCACCCGGAAGATGTCCAAATCCGACCCCAACCCCAAGGGCTTTGTGGCCATCCTGGACGAGCCCGACGTCATCATGAAGAAATTCCGCAGCGCCGTCACCGATTCCGAGGCCCGGGTGGCCTACGCCCCCGGCAAGGACGGCATCAATAACCTCATGAGCATCTACTCGGTCTTTACCGGCAAGAGCTTCCCCGTCATCGAAGAGGAGTTCGCCGGGAAGGGCTACGGCGACTTCAAGACCGCCGTTGGAGAAGCGGTGGCGGAAACCCTCCGCCCCATCCAGGAGCGGTACAAGGAGCTGATGGGGGACAAGGCGTACCTGGAGGAATGCTACCGCCGGGGGGCCCAGCAGGCCATGGCCATCAGCGGCCGCACCCTGGAGAAGGTCTACAAGCGCACCGGCTTCATCCCCTCCGGCAGATAATCTGCCTGCTTCCGCTGAAAGAGAGAACGGCCTCCGGCTGTTCTCTCTTTTTTGCCGCGGAGCCAACGCCTGCCGTTCCCTGTCCCGTTTCCCCTTTTCGCGGTGAATTCCCTGTCGCTTTTCATTGTTTTTAAATTGACAATGGTCATCTTTTTTAGTATACTTTCTTTGTCGGCCCTTCTTTGGGCCGTCGGAAGAATTTCAGAAAAGATGAAAGCTGCTGAAAAGGAGTAAACCAATGAGAAAGACACTTTCCCTGCTGCTCTGCATCGCAATGCTTCTCACCGTTGCCGCCTGCGGTGGCGGCGGCGAAGCCAGCCAGAGCCCCAGCCAAGGTGCCCAGACCCTCACCGGCACCGGCGAAGGCTTCGGCGGACTGCTCACTGTTTCCGTCACCGTTGACGGGGACACCATCACCGCCGTGGAGGTCACCAGCCACAATGAAACCGAAAATGTGGCCGGCGCCGCCCTCACCGATATCCCCGCCGCCATTGTGGAGGCCAATTCCGCCGACGTGGACGCCGTTTCCGGCGCCACCATCACCAGCAACGCCATTATGTACGCGGTGAAAAACGCCCTGGACCCTGAGGCCAACCCCGCCCCTGTGGAGGAGGAGCCCGCTTCCTCGGCCCCTGCGGAGATCGCCGCCGCCGAGGCCTACCAGGGCTTCGGTCTCTCCAGCACCGTCCGGATGGGCCCCGGCTCGGACGACACCGACACCCCCGTCTACAGCATCAACCAGGTCTTTGCCAACGTCATTTTTGACGGCGACGGCAAGATCCTGAACATCTACATGGACCAGCTGGAGTATGCCACCCCCAACTACGACGGCGCCTCCATGCCCCACTTCACCGGCTGGCCCGGCCAGAGCTACAACAATGACTCCGACCACGACGCCGTGGTGGACGGCACCCTCACCGCCACCGAGGACAGCTTCCTGGCTGAGGTTTCCGGTTGGGCCACCAAGCGGGACCGGGGCGATGATTACGTCATGGGCACCGGCACCTGGAGCCAGCAGATGGACACCTTCCAGCAGCTCTTTGTGGGCATGACGGTGGACGAGGTTGAGGAATGGTTCGCGAAGTACTGCTCCGACGCCAACGGCCGTCCCCTCCAGGAGACCAGCGAGGGCGAGGGTGACGCGGAGAAATACGCCGCCCTCACCGACGAGGAGAAGGCCATGCTGGCCGACGTCACCTCCTCCGCCACCATGAGCCTCAACGACAGCCACGGCAACCTTCTGGCCGCCATCCGGGACGCCTATGAAAAGAGGGTCCCCCTGGAGGTGGAATCCGCCAGCGCCCTGGGCTTCGGCCTGGTGAACGGCGGCCGCATCGGCCCCGGCTCTGACGACACCGACACCCCCGTCTACAGCGTCAACCAGATTTTTGCCAACGCCCTCTTTGACGGCGAAGGCAGGATTGTCAGCCTCTATGTGGACCAGCTGGAGTACGCCACCCCCAACTACGACGGCGCCTCCATGCCCCACCTCACCGGCTGGCCCGGCCAGAGCTACAACAACGATTCCGACCATGACGCCGTGGTGGACGGCACCATCGACGCCACCGAGGAAAGCTTCACCGCCGAGGTGGAGAACTGGCTCACCAAACGGGAGCGGGGCGCCGACTATGTCATGGGCACCGGCAGCTGGTACCAGCAGATGGATAAATTCCAGGAGGTCTTTATCGGCATGACGGTGGACGAGGTTGAGGAGTGGTTCCAGAAATACTGCTCCGACGCCAACGGCCGTCCCCTCCAGGAGAGCAGTTCCGGCGAAGGCGACGCGGAGAAGTACGCCGCCCTCACCGATGAGGAGAAGGCTATGCTGGCCGACGTCACCTCCTCCGCCACCATGAGCCTCAACGACAGCCACGGGGACATCCTCTCCGCCATCAAGGACGCCTACGAGAACCGCATCGACGTCAACCTGACCCTGGGCTGAGCCCCGCGGTCCGGCCAGGACATCCAGCGGCGCGAAGCAGCAGCTTCGCGCCGCTTTTCATGTAGCTTTAGCGAAAGAAATCCACCAGCTATGCTGGTGAGAATAAAAATCTTAAGATTACAAGAAACCTCCTTTTGCTAA
>CAJFUT010000246.1 GCA_904420255.1 uncultured Angelakisella sp.
AGCTCCTGGTCGCCGTCCCGGTCGCAAAGCTCCGCCAGCACCTCGCCGCAGCGGTCGTTCCCCGTCTGGCGGTCGTTGAGGATGTAGAGGGTGAAGGCCGCCGAATCGGTGATGATGGCGTAAAGCTCCGGGTCCAGCTTTTCCACCCGGTTCTGGAAGGCCGCGGCGGCGGAACGGCGGAGCATATCGTCCGGCATTTCCGCCTCCAGCTCGTCGGTGACCAGGAAGGAGAGAAGCACCAGCTTCTGGCGGCAGTAGGGGTCCCCCTCCAGCCGGCGGGCGTCCCCCACCAGGGTCTGGGCCAGAAGCTCCCCCAGCTCCCGGGTCTTTTCCAGGTTGCCGCTGTCCCGGTGGGCCACATACCGGGCGGCGGACTGCTCCCCCTCCCCCATGGAAACGGGGCTGGGAGAATCCCCCTGATAAATCTTAATGTCCTCGTCTGCAAAAGCCATCTGGCACGCTCCTTCCCCGCCTGGGGCGGTGAATGATGGATTTCCTCCCGGTCTATTGTCCGCCGGAGTTCTTTTCCGCCAGGGCCTGCTCCAGGGCGGCGGCCAGCTGATCCGGGCAGGAGGTGGGCTTGAAGCCGCAGCGGATACCCCGCAGCCGCTTCACCACTTCCTCCGCCGGCATCCCCTCCACCAGCCGGCAGAGGCCCTGGGCATTGCCGGAGCAGCCGCCGGTGAACTTGACATTGTGAACGACGCCGTCCTCCAGGTCCAGGCGGATGGCCTGGGAGCAGACGCCTCTGGGTTTATACTTGATTTCCATGACTTTCGGGGAAGCCCTCCCCATTTCCTCCTGTCTGTGGGCCCATGCCCGTGGGACGGAACTGAGCGCCGAATTGAGCAATACATGTTTATTATACACCAAATACTACAGGGGAAGCAAGCCGCTTTGCTCCCAATATCAGGAAAATATTTGCGGGGGCGGGGCCCTGTTTTTTTCCCAGAATTTATTGTATAATAGCCTATAGCTGTGATCGGACCCTTTCCCCCGTCCCCTCCGGGGCAGCCGGAACCACCGGCGCCGCGGGTGGGGGTTTTCAGGAAAGGCAGGAGGTTTCCGGGTGGAAAGGACGGTAAAACGTGGATTATCAAATTGACTTCGGCATCTGGGGGAGCATCTTCCCGGTGCCCTGCGCCGTGGCGGACCGGCATCTGAAGCTCTGCTCCGGCAGCCAGCTGAAGGTGCTGCTGCTGGCCCTGCGGGAGGGGAAATCCCCGGTGGACCTGGACGCCATCGCCCTGCGGCTGGGCCTTTCCCGGGAGGAGGCGGAGGACTGCCTCCGCTACTGGGAGGAGGCGGGGCTCTTTTCCGCCCGGGAGGGGGCCCCGGCGGCGGAGGCTGCTCCCCGGCCCGTTTCCCCCGCCCCTGCCCGGCCGGCGGCGCCCCCCGCGTCCTCCGCGTCCCCCGGGCCGGACCTCCGGGAGGAGCGGACCACGGCGGAGGGGCAGAAGATCACCCTGGTCCACTCCCGGTCCAAGCTGACCCCCAGCCAGCAGAACAAGCTGATCCGGGAGGACGGGAACATCCCCCAGCTCTTGGAGCTGCTCCAGGGGGTGCTGAGCCGTCCCCTCGCCCCCTACGAAACCGAGGGCTTCCTTTATCTTTACAGCGGCCTGCGGCTCTCCGCCGAGTACATCCTCCTGGCGGCCCAGTACAGCCGGGACATCGGCCGGGACAACATACGCCAGATCGAGAAACTGGTGACCGGCTGGGTGGAGCAAGGCATCGATACATACGACAAGGCTGAGGCGGAGATCGCCCGCCTGGCCCGCCGCCGGAGCAACGAGGGCCGGGTGAAAGCCATGTTCGGCATCTCCGGGCGGGAGCTTTCCACCCGGGAGAAGGAATTCATCGACCACTGGTACACCGACCTGGGCTTCGGGGACGAGCTGGTGAAGCTGGCCTACGACCGGACGGTGGACAACACCGGCAAGGCCGCCTTCCCCTACCTGAACAAAATCCTGACCCGCTGGCACGAGGCCGGCGTCCGCACCCCTGAGGAGGCCGCCGCGGAGATGGAAAGCGGGCCCAGAAAAATCCCGGGCCGGGAGGAGCCCCAGGAAAGCTCCTACGACCTGGAGGAGATCCGCCGCCTCATGACCCTGGGCGGCTCCTGACCGGCCTCCGGCCGTGATCCTGTTATTTTCCGAAAGGCAGGGATGAGCCATGTATCCTTCCAAAGCCATCCAGGCGGCCTCCGCCGTCCTGTTCCAGCGCCGCCAGGAGGCCCAGCAGCAGGCCCTGGACCGGCGCAGCGAAATCTACGCCCGCCACCCGGAGTTCCGCTCCTTCGACCGGCAGATCCAGGGGCTGGCGGGGGGCATCGCCGCGGCGGCCCTTTCCCCCGACGGGCCGGCCCGGGTGGAGGAGCTGATGAACCGCATCAAGGGCCTCCAGGCCGAAAAGCGGGCCCTCTGCCGCAGGCTGGGGCTGCCGGAGGACGTCTTTGAGCCCCGGTACACCTGCCCCATCTGCCAGGACACCGGCTTCGTGGACGGGAAACGGTGCCAGTGCATGGAGGCCCTCATCCGGGCCGAGAGCTGCCGGGGCCTCCCCGCCGCGGCCCTGGAGGGGAACTGCACCTTCCAGTCCTTCGACCTCTCCTACTACCCCGCCCAGCCGGACAAAAGCGGCAAATCCCCCCGGGCGGTGATGGCGGGGATCCTCCAGCGGTGCCGGGAATACGCCGATTCCTTCGGCCCCGGCAGCGGCAGCCTCCTTTTCCTGGGCAAGACCGGCCTGGGCAAGACCCACCTCTCCCTGGCCATCGCCGGGCAGGTGGCCAAAAAGGGCTTCGGGGTCCTCTATTCCTCCACTCAGGGGATTGTGGACCGCAGCGAGCGGGTCCGCTTCGACCGGGGCGCCACCCAGGAGGACCGGGATTTCGTCCAGATGGCCCCCCGGTGCGACCTGCTGGTCATTGACGACCTGGGGGCGGAGTTCTCCACCGCCTTTTCCCAGTCGGTGCTTTACAACATCCTCAACGACCGCATCACCGCCGCCCTGCCCACCATCATCAGCACCAACCTGACCCCGGAGCAGATTTCCGCCTCCTACTCCGACCGCATCGCCAGCCGCATCCTCTGCGGCAGCACCATCTACGGCTTCACCGGCAAGGACATCCG
>CAJFUT010000247.1 GCA_904420255.1 uncultured Angelakisella sp.
AAGGATTTATTCCGCGGCGGCTTCGGCGGCCTCCATGGTGAACACCACCTCCACCTCGGCCTCGATGGTGGTGCTGCCCTCCTGGACCACCGTCCGGGCGGTATCCGTCGCGGCGGCCATCAGGTTCCCGCCGCCGGTATCCGGGTTTTCCCGGACGGTGGCCACCGCCCGGCTGGTTTCCTCAATGGTCAGGGCCTCCCCCACCCCCTTGCCGGCGGCCTGGGCCAGCAGCTCCGCCTTCTGGCGGGCCAGCTCCACCGCGTCGGCCAGGGCTTCATTGTACAGTTCGTCCTGGTTGCTCACCAGGAAGTCCAGGCTGTCCAGGCTGTTGGACCCCGCCCCGATGGCGGCGTCCAGCACCTCCTCTACCTGCTCCAGGTCCCGCACCGTCACCACCAGGCTGGTGCTCATGCGGTAGCCGTTGATGGTGCCCTCGGAATAGCCGCTGGTGTAGCTGTAGGTGGGGCGCAGGGAGATATCGGAGGTTTTCATATCCTCCTCCGCCACCCCCAGCTCCATCAGGGCCGCCTGGGTGTCCGTCATGGCCTGGGCGTTGGCCTCCCGGGCCGCTTCGGAGGTAGAGCCGGTGGATACCACCCCCACCGTCACCCGGGCCATATCCGGCTTCACCTCAATGCCGGCGCTGCCGGTGACGGTGACGGTGTCCTCCCCGTCCTCCAGGCGCACCGCCATCTCCTCCGGGGCGGCTGCGCAGCCCCCCAGGGCCAGAACCAGAACCAGGGCCACAAGGGCCGCGAAAACCTTTCTCATAAAGACACTCTCCTTTCGCCGCTGCCGGCCCCAGGGCGGGGCCGGGCTTTTGGAATCAGGTCATCCATACAGTGGCATCTTCCCGCCCTTTTCCTGCCAGGGACAGGGAAAAACAGCGGAAGCGACAAAATTTTTTCATATTTTTATGCAGAATATCTCCCCGCTGGGGTGAATACACGGCTGCCCGGGCAGAAAAGGAAAAGGGGCCCTTTCGGGCCCCAAAGAGCGGCGCACCGGCTTCCGCCATGCAGACGCTTCTCTCACGGACTTGGCAGCCGGGCCTGCCCGGCTTAATCGTGCTTGATGGCTTCCAGGGCGGAGATGCGCACGGCCCGGTTGGCGGGGAGGAAGCCGAACACCACCCCCACCATCATGGAGAAGACCAGGGCGATGGCCACCAGCCACACCGGGATGATGGACATCCGGCTGCCGGCCCCCATGGCCCCGGCGGCGAAGGTGTTAAAGAGCCAGGAGCCCCCAAAGCTGAGGAGCACCCCCATGATGCCGCCCAAAAGGCCGATCATCCCGGCCTCCAGGAGGAACATGACCCGGATATCCCGGACCTCGGCCCCGATGACCTTCATGACGCCGATCTCCCGGGTGCGCTCATAGATGGACATGATCATGGTGTTGGCGATGCCGATGGCCGCCACCAGGAGGGAGAAGCCCGCCAGGCCCCCCAGCACCAGCTGGATCATCAGGGCCTGTTCCTGCATCATCTCCCGGCTGTCGTTCATGGAGTAGCACTCCAGCCCCAGGGCCTTGATCTGGTCCTGGACGTCGGCCACCGTGTCCACATCGACGCATTTGACCCGGACATCCTCGTAGCTGATGTCCTTCAGGGGAAGGTCGTTCTGCTTATAGTACTTCTCCCGGAGGCTTTTGAGCTCATTGATGTCCATAAAGACCGAGTAGGTGGTTTCGTAGCTGGTGTCGCTCTGGGCCAGGATGCCCGCCACATTCAGCTGCTCGGTGATATCCTTCCCCACAGGGTTGCCGCTGGAATCGTACTTCTGGGTGGGGAGGACCAGGTAAAGCCGGTCCTTGGTGACATCCACAAAGGGGTCCTTGATCCGCCCGTACTGGTCCGGGTAGGGGTCGCGGTAGTTGTTGCGGTCCTTTTTGGTATCCCGGAACTGGTAGGCGAACTGCTCCCCCACCACCACGCTGAATTTCTTATCCCCTTCCTTGAGGGTATCCCCCTCCTTCATCTCGTAGCCCAAAAGGGACAGGGCCTCGGGGTAGACGCCGTAAAGCTGGGGATTGGCCACATACCGCCCGTTTTTATTCTGAATGGTCATATTGAGGTTCCAGTCCTGGTAGAAGGGGGTGGCGATCTGGACACCGTCTATGGCCTGGATCTGGGCCACCATCTTGTCGTCCAGGGTGACGTTGCTGTTGTAATTATAGACGTTGATCACCGTCAGGTCCCCCCAGGAGGCCAGCTGCTCCTCGTAGCTCACCGAGAGGCCGATGCCGATGGAAACGGCGATGATGATGAGGGCCACCCCGATGACCACCCCCAGGGCGGTGAGGAAGGTCCGCAGCTTCCGGCGGCTGAGGTTCCGCAGGCAGATGGAAAGAATATCAGAGATCCGCATCTTCCAGCTCACTCCTCTTTTTCCGGATCCGGCGCCAGACCAAAAGGCCGATCACAGCGGCCGCAGCGGCCACACCCCCGGCCACAAAGGGCCAGACGGGCTTTTCCTCCTCCTCCGGCATCAGGGAAGGGTCATCCATGCCGCCCATGCCGGGGTACATCCCCATTCCCGGATCCATGCCGGCCATGGGGTCCACCACATTGGCGGACCAATCCATGGTGACGGATTTCTCCACCATGTTGGTGTCCTCGTAGGTGATGGTGATCTGGCCGGCGCAGATGCCCTCGGCGTTGGGCAGGATGTAGAAATCGGCGCTGCCGGTGGCGCCGGAGGCCAGGTTCCCCAGGTTCTGCTGCTGGCCGGGGTTCTGGATGTCCCCGGAGATTGCCACCGAGAGGTTATAGACCTCGCTGCGGCCCTTGTTGACGTAGTTGACGGTGATGTCGCTCTCCTCCCCCAGGTAAATCTCGGGGGAGACCTCCACGCCGGTGACCTCGAAGCGGTCCACCTGGACCACCGGGATGGAGATGGTCTCCTGGGTGGAATTATCCCGGCGGGAAACGGTGTGGTCGTCGATGTACTGGTACTTCATGGAAACCTCCACATTGTGGGAGGAGGGCTCGGCGTTGGCCTTGGCGGTGACCTGGACCGTCTTGGTGACGGTTTCCTCGGTGCCCAGGGTATCCACATAGAAGGTATTGGAGGAGCTGGTGAGCATCAGGGCCTCGGGCATACTGAGGGTGATCATCATATTCTGGACGTCGATGTTCTTGCTGGTGTTATAGAAGGTGAGGGTGAGTGGAAAACTCTGCCCGGCGGTGACGGTGCCGCCGTAGCTGTAGTTGCTGACGATGACATAGGGGGTGGCCATGGCCATGCTGCTGTAGTCCGGGTCCTCGTCGTCATCGTCGTCGTTGCGGGTGTATTCCACGCAGGAATCCACCGAGGTGGAGAACTGCTCAAAGATACTGCTGCCGCTTTTGCTCTGAACAGTAAAGGCCAGGGTATTTCCAGTACCAGTATACCGAAGCCCAATCAGTTCCACCAGACAGACTACACCATCCGCTCTTGGGGATACGTTCTTAATGGTGATGGAATTATCGTCACCGCTGCGGAAGCGGAAGCTGCCCCGGTCTACCAAAACCTGAATTTTTGGCGTGCCACCTTCAATAATATCGGTTTCCGTAACCCCGGGGATAGAAAACTGCACCAGCATATCCACATAGCGATTTCTGGTGATGGTAGGGTCGTTTTTATTCGGGTCGGTGTAGTCATAGCTGGGATTGCTGCTGGAACTCGCATATACCTTGGTC
>CAJFUT010000248.1 GCA_904420255.1 uncultured Angelakisella sp.
CCTGGCGGGGCCTCCGCCATTCCCTTTCCGCGAGGCAGCAAAAAAGCGCCGCGTACGGGAAATAAACCCATACACAGCGCCACAGACAAGTGCAGTCCCCAAAATCCGCCGCCCCGCCTTGTATTCCCCGGGGTGACACGGTATAATAAGGGTTGCAATGTGCGGCGTAAGCCGTTGTGTATGGAGGTCCTCTCTCCGTAGACAGGGGGCGGGGTGGTTCCAGCACTCCGTCCCTGCTTGCACTTTCTTGTGCCTCGGCCCCATTATAGCACGGCATCCCCCTGCAATACAAGCCACATTTTCCTGCTTCACAGCAAAAACAGCCACATTGCGAAAAAAACAGCCGCTTTTTTCAGCGGCTGTTTTTCATTGGGGGCGGTTTTCAGGAGCCGGAGAGGACCACGTCGATGGTGAAGGTGTTGTCCCGGGTGGCGCTCTCCCGGCGGAAGACGGTGACCGCCGCCGTGTCCCCCGGCGCGTATTCGCTGAGGATGGAGGAGCAGGCCTCCAGGGAATAGATGGGGGTGCCCTGGATGTGGGTGATGATGTCCCCCTCCCGGACCCCCTTGGCGCCGATGTCGCTGCCCGGGGTCACCGAAACCACCCAGAGCCCCAGGGGGATCTGGTAATACTCGGCGTCGCTGGCGCTCACCGCCTGGGCGGTGATGCCCAGCATGGCCCGGCCGGTGACCTTGCCGTTGGCAATGAGCTCCTGGATGATGGGCATGGCGTCGGTGATGGGGATGGCAAAGCCGATGCCCTCAAAATCGGTGTCCGCGATCTTGGCGGAATTGATGCCGATGACCTGGCCGTAGGCGTTGATGAGGGGCCCGCCGGAATTGCCGGGGTTGATGGCGGCGTCGGTCTGGATGCAGTCCATGGCGTAGCCGCCGGAGCTGATGGTGCGCCCCAGGGCGGAGACATATCCCACAGTGAGGCTGCTCTGGAGCCGCAGGCCGGTGGGGTTGCCGATGGCGCAGACCCGCTCGCCCACCTCCAGCTGGTCGCTGTCGCCGAATTCGGCGTAGGTCAGGCCGGTTTCATCCACCTTCAGCACCGCCAGGTCGCTGTTCTGGTCGCTGCCCACCAGCTGGGCGGTGTAGGAGCTGCCGTTGGTGAGCACCACCTCAAAGCTGACGCCCCCCTCCACCACATGGGCGTTGGTGATGATGTAGCCGTCCTCGCTCATGATGATGCCGGAGCCCTGGTTCTCGCTGCCGTAGAAGCTGCCGCTGAGGTAGGAGATGACCCCCACCACCGAGGGGGAAACCTTGTCGTAAATCTCGGTGTTGGAAAGGCTGCCGTTGCCGCTGCCGTCGTATTGGTCGTCGGCGCCGAAGGGCTTGTCGTTGAGGATCACCTCCGGCACCGAGTTGGGCTGGGAGGAGGCGCTTTGGGGGGGCTCCCCCTGGAGCTCCGCCAGGGGGTTCTCCCCGGTGGCGGCGGCGTAGATGCCGTACCCCGCCATGGTCACCACCGCTAGGGCCGCAAGGCATCCCAGGACGGCCAGCAGCACCCGCAGGGGGCCGCGCTTTTTCGGCTTTTTTTCCGGGCCGGCGGCGCTCCATTCCCCGTCGGGGGAGGGCGCCGCCCCCTGGCGCTGGTAGCCCTGCTGCCGGGGGGCCTGCCACCCGGTGGTGTAGGGCTGCTGCCAGGGGTTCTGGCCGGGGGCAACCCCCTGCCAGGAGCCTCCGGCGGGGTTGTAGCGCCCGCCCTGCCAGGGCCCCGGGCCCGGCGGCGGGGAATAGTACCCCTGCCCCTGGTAAAAGCCCTGGGAGGGGCCGGCGGGCTCCTGCCTGGGCTGCTCCTGGCCCCCAGGTGCGGCCCCGCCCGGGGCCTCCTCCGGGGACGCCTGCTCTCCGGCGGCGGAGGGCTGGGGGCTCCCTTGCTCCCCGCTGTCCTGGGCCTCCGGCTCCATGGTTTCCTTGGGTTCGTATTCGTTCATGGGTTATCCCCCTTCCTTTCCGGTTCGGTTCGCTTCTCATGCTTGCGGAACAGGGCCTTTTTGGCCTGGGGCGCGGTGGGGAGGGAAAAGACGAATTCGGTGTACTTCCCCGGCTCGCTGCGGACAAAAATCTCCCCGTTGTGCAGGTTCACAATGGTCTTGACGATGGAAAGCCCCAGCCCCACCCCGTTCTTGTCCAGGCTGCGGGATTTGTCGCTTTTGTAGAAGCGGTCGAAGAGCTTGGGGATTTCCTCCGGGGCCACCCCGGCGCCGGAATTCTTGACGCTGGTGAAGGTCATGCCCCCTTCGTTCCAGTAGGCGAATTCGATGTACCCCCCCTGGTTGACGAACTTCACCGCGTTGTCCACCAGGTTGTAGATCACCTGGTGGACCAGGTCGGCGTCGGCCTCCACCGGGTGGTGCTGGGCGTCCAGGCCCAGAATCTCGATTTCCTTCTCGTTGATGCGCTGCTCGAAGGTGAAGACGGTGCGGGTGACGATCTCGGTGATCTCCACCGTCACCGGGGCGATGGTCAGCTCCCCCGCCTCGATGCGGGCGATGCTGAGCATGGAGCGCACCATCCGGGAAAGGCGCTGCACCTCCCCGGAGACGATCTTCAGGTAGTAGTTCTGCTTTTCCGGGGGGATGGTGCCGTCCAGGATGCCGTCGATGAAGCCCCCGATGGTGGTCATGGGGGTCTTGAGCTCATGGGACACGTTGGCGGTGAAGGACCGCCGGGTGGACTCCATCACCGCCAGGGAGGAGGCCATGGAGTTGAAGGCCGAGGCCAGCATGGCCACCTCGTCGTCCCCCTCCGCCGGCACCCGGATGGAGAAATCCCCCTTGGAGAAGCTCTGGGTGGCCGCCAGCATATCCTGGAGGGGCCGCACCATATTGGAGGTGACAAAATAGATGATGATGAAGGAGAAGAGCATCACCAGGGCGGCGCTGATGACATACATCTGGAAGATATCCACCAGGAAGGTGGTGAGGGCGCCGGAGGAGCAGGAGGCGAACACCGCCCCCACCATCTGGCCGTCGCTGCCGGTCACCGGGCGGCCCACGGTGTAATAGGAGGTTTCATAAATGCCCCCCAGCTTGCCGGTTTCCCGGTAATAGCCGTTATTCTCCAGCCGGGAAAGCACCGCCGTGGGCAGCAGGTAGTTGACGTGGTTGCAGTCGGTGGTATTGGAGCAGAGGAGGGTGCGCCCCTCCAGGTTCACAAGGAAGATGTCGGCGTCGATGGCCTGGCCCTGGAGCTGGTAATAGGGCTGGAGGCGGGTGGAGTCCACATACAGGTAATCGTTGGAGCTGTAGTTGAGGTTGGTGAGGGCCACCGCCTGCTCCACGTTCCGGTCCAGGAGGCCGTACTTGTCGTTCTTGAAGTACTGGGCCGCGAATACCAGCAGCACCACCCCCAGGAAGGTGGTGCTGATGAGGATGATGGAGGAGCAGATGTAAAAATATTTGCTGAACAGGGTCTTTTTCACCCGGGGCTGCCTCCCTTTATTCCTTCACTTCAAACTTGTACCCCACGCCCCAGACGGTCTTGAGGCACCACTGGTCGGAAACCCCCTCCAGCTTCTCCCGCAGCCGCTTGATGTGGACGTCCACGGTGCGGCTGTCGCCGTAGTACTCGAAGCCCCACACCTCGTCCAGCAGCTGGTCCCGGGTGTAGACCCGGTTGGGGTTGCTGGCCAGGTGGAAGAGAAGCTCCAGCTCCTTGGGCGGGGTGTCCACCACCTTGCCGTCCACCTTCAGCTCGTACCGGGTCATATTCACCGTCAGCTTGTCGTAGGAAACCTCCTTCACCTCGTTGGCGGAGCCGCCCGGGGCGGAGGAGCGGCGCAGCACCGCCTTGATCCGGGCCACGATCTCCTTGGTGTCGAAGGGCTTCACCACATAGTCGTCCGCCCCCAGCTCCAGGCCCAGCACCTTGTCGAAGGTTTCCCCCTTGGCGGTGATCATGATGATGGGGGTGTTGGATTTTTTCCGGATCTCCCGGCAGACCTGCCAGCCGTCCAGCTTGGGCATCATGATGTCCAGCAGCACCATGTCGGGGTTTTCCGCGAAGAACTGCTCCACCGCCGTTTCCCCGTCGTGAGCCAGCACCACGGTGTAGCCCTCCTTTTCCAGGTAGAGCCGCAGCAGTTCGCAGATGTTCTTGTCATCGTCGGCCACCAGGATTTTTGCCATGGACATACATTCAGCCTCCTCTTTCTGGTCACACAAAAACCGATGTTAACGAATATTTTAACAGAAAAGAATGAAGAAAAGAAGAACAAATCTTAAAAAAACAAGGGGGAAAAGCGCCTTTCCCGGCGGTTTGGGGCCCTTTCGGGCCGTCCGCCCGGCGCCGGGGAGGGCGGAAACCTCCCTCCGCCGGGGGAAAACCCGTATTTTTGCGGGGAAAAGGGGCGTCAAATCTTGTATTTCCTGCCGGGGCCGTGTTATAATGGGGCCGAGGCACAAGAAAGTGCAAGCAGGGACGGAGTGCGGCAACACCCCGCCCCCTGTCTACGGAGAGAGAGCCTCCATACACAACGGCTTACGCCGCACATTGCAACCCTTATTATACCGTGTCGCCCCGGGGAATACAAGGCGGGACGGCGGATTTTGGGGACTGCACTTCGTCTGTGGCGCTGTGTATGGGTTTATTTCCCGTACGCGGCGCTTTTTTGCTGCCTCGCGGAAAGGGAATGGCGGAGGCCCCGCCAGG
>CAJFUT010000249.1 GCA_904420255.1 uncultured Angelakisella sp.
ACCACCCGGCTGCCCTCGGCCACCCGCATCACCCGGACGCCGCCGCCGTAGCGGGACTGGAGGTTGATCTGGGCGGCGGGGATGCGGATGATCACCCCGTCGTCGGAAATGAGGATCACGTCGTCCTCCTCCTGGACGGTCATGACGGCGGCCACCAGGGTGTCCTTCTCCTGGGTGTCGTAGTTGCGGATGCCCTTGCCGCCCCGGAACTGGAGGCGGTACTGGTCCAGGGCGGTGCGGCGGCCCTGGCCCGACTGGGTGACGGTGAGGAGGGTGCCCCCCTCGGCGGCCTTGGCCATCCCCACCACCTGGTCGTTCTCCTCCAGGCGGACGGCCCGCACCCCCATGGCATTGCGGCCCACCGGCCGCAGGTCGGTTTCGGCGAAGCGGATGGCCATGCCCTTCTGGGTGGCGATAATCAGCTCGTCGCTGCCGGAGGTCCGCTGGACCCAGGCCAGCTCGTCCCCCTCCTCCAGGGTGATGGCGATGATGCCCCCCTTGCGGATGTTCCGGTAGGCGGAAAGCTGGGTCCGCTTGATGGTGCCGCCCCGGGTCACCATCACAAGGAAGCTCTCCTCGTCCATCTCGTCCACCCGGATCATGGCGGTGACCTTCTCCTCCTTCTCGATGGGCAGGAGGTTCACCACGTTCATGCCCCGGCCGGCCCGGCTGCTTTCGGCGATTTCGTAGGCCTTGAGGCGGTACATCCGCCCCCGGTTGGTGAAGAAGAGGACATAGTCGTGGGTGGAGCAGGTGAACAGCTCCTCCACAAAGTCCTCGTCCCGGCGGGTCATGCCGGAAACCCCCCGGCCGCCCCGGCGCTGGGTGCGGTAGGCGTCCAGGGTCTGGCGCTTCAGGTAGCCGTAGTGGGTGAGGGTGATGACGCAGTCCTCCACCGGGATCAGGTCCTCGATGTCCATTTCCCCGGAAACCGCCTGGATTTCGGTGCGGCGGTCGTCGCCGTATTTGTCCCGGATGGCCCCCATCTCGCTTTTGATGATGGCGTAGACCTTGCTGTCATCCGAGAGGATGGCGGTGAGCTCCTCCACCTTCCTCAGGATGGAGGCCAGCTCCTCCTCGATCTTGATCCGCTCCATGCCGGAGAGCTGGCCCAGCTGCATGGCCACAATGGCGCTGGCCTGGGCGTCGCTGATGCCGAACCGGGCGATGAGGTTCACCTTGGAATCGGCCCGGTCCCGGGAATGGCGGATGATGGAGATGACCTCGTCGGTGTTGTCGCACACCATTTTGAGGCCCTCCAGGATGTGCTCCCGGTCCTTGGCCTTTTTGAGGTCGAACCGGGTGCGGCGGGTGATGACGTCGAACTGGAACCGGAGGTATTCCTCCAGCATCTCCCTGAGGGTCAGCACCCGGGGGACGCCGTTCACCAGGGCCAGCATAATGACCCCCACCGTATCCTGGAGCTGGGTGTAGCTGTAAAGCTGGTTCAGCACCACCTGGGCGTTGGCGTCCTTCTTCAGCTCGATGACGATGCGCATCCCGTCCCGGTCCGATTCGTCCCGGAGGTCGGAGATCTGGTCCACCCGCTTCTCCTTCACCAGGTCGGCGATGCTCTCGATGAGCCGGGCCTTGTTGACCATGTAGGGAATCTCATGGACGATGATCCGCTCCCGGCCGTTTTTCCACTCTTCGATCTCGCACCGGGCCCGGAGGATGATCTTCCCCCGGCCGGTGGCGTAGGCGGCCCGGACCCCCGCCCGGCCCATGATGATGCCGCCGGTGGGGAAATCCGGCCCTTTGATCTGCTCCATCAGCTCATCCAGGGTGGCGTCGGGGTTATCGATGAGGCACTCCACCGCCCCCACCACCTCCCGGAGGTTGTGGGGGGGGATATTGGTGGCCATGCCCACGGCGATGCCGGTGGAGCCGTTGACCAGCAGGTTGGGGAACCGGCTGGGGAGCACCCCCGGCTCCTTCTTGGTGTCGTCGAAGTTGCCGGTCCAGTCGATGGTCTCCTTGTCGATGTCCTGGAGCATATGGAGGGCCATCCGGCTCATCCGGGCCTCGGTGTAACGGTAGGCGGCCGGGGGGTCCCCGTCCACCGAGCCGAAGTTGCCGTGGCCGTCGATGAGGGGGTACCGCAGGGAGAAGCTCTGGGCCAGGCGCACCATGGCGTCGTAGACCGAGGCGTCCCCGTGGGGATGGTAGGAGCCCAGCACGTCGCCCACGATGGTGGCGGACTTGCGGTAGGGCTTATCGGGGGTGAGGCCCGATTCGCTGGCGGCGTAGAGGATCCGCCGGTGCACCGGCTTGAGGCCGTCCCGGACGTCGGGGAGGGCCCGGTCCACAATCACCGACATGGAGTAATCCAGGAAGCTTTTGCGCATCTCCTGGTCCAGGTCCACCTGGATGAGGCGGCCGCCGGGCTGGCCGGCCTGGGTATTCTGGTTCATTTCTTCGCTCATGGTGTTACTTCCCCCTTAAACATCCAGGTTGGTGACGTATTTGGCGTTCTGCTCGATGAATTCCCGCCGGGGCTGGACCTTGTCCCCCATGAGGATGGTGAAGGTTTCGTCCGCCTTGACGGCGTCGTCCAGGGTCACCTGGAGCATCACCCGCCGCTCCGGGTCCAGGGTGGTTTCCCAGAGCTGGTGGGGGTCCATTTCGCCCAGGCCCTTGTACCGCTGGATTTCCACCTTGCCGGCGCCGTCGGGGTTCAGCTCCTGGATAAACTGATCCCGTTCGGCGTCGGAATAGGCGTACCGCACCTGCTTGCCCCGGGAAAGCTTATAAAGGGGCGGCTGGGCGATATAGATATGCCCCAGCTCGATGAGGGGCCGCATATAGCGGAAGAAGAAGGTGAGAAGAAGGGTGCGGATGTGGCTGCCGTCCACATCGGCGTCGGCCATAATGACGATCTTGTTGTAGCGGATTTTGGAGGGGTCCAGGTCGGGGCCCACCCCGCAGCCCACGGCGGTGATGACCGGCAGCAGCTTCTCGTTGCCGTAGACCTTGTCCAGCCGGGCCTTCTCCACGTTGAGCATCTTGCCCCAGAGGGGGAGGATGGCCTGGAACCGCCGGTCCCGCCCGTCCTTGGCGGAGCCGCCGGCGGAATCCCCCTCCACGATGTAAAGCTCGGTGCGGACGTTGTCCCGCTCGGAGCAGTCGGCAAGCTTGCCGGGGAGGGAGGCGCTTTCCAGGGCGGACTTGCGGCGGGTCAGCTCCCGGGCCTTCCGGGCGGCCTCCCGGGCCCGGGAGGCGGTCATGGATTTGTCGATGATGGCCCGGGCCACCGAGGGGTTCTCCTCAAAGAAGGTGGTGAGCTTATCGGTGACCATCCCCGCCACCAGGCCGCGGATTTCGCTGTTGCCCAGCTTCGCCTTGGTCTGGCCCTCGAACTGGGCCTCGGTGAGCTTGACGCTGATGACGGCGGTGAGGCCCTCCCGGACGTCGTCCCCCGAGAGCTTTTCCCCCTCCTTGAGGATGTTCATCCGGCGGCCGTAGTCGTTGATGACCTTGGTGAGGGCCTGCTTGAAGCCGTCCTCATGGGTGCCCCCCTCGCCGGTGTTGACGTTGTTGGCGAAGGAGAGGATCAGCTCGCTGTAGCCGGAATTGTACTGCATGGCCACCTCGGCGGTGCTGTCCCCCTCCTGGCCGGAGAAGTAGATCACCTCGGGGTGGAGGACCTCGGCGTCCTTCCGGGCGTGGATCCACTCCACAAAGGAGGCGATGCCCCCCTCATAGCACATGGAATCCTGGACCGGCTCCTCCCCCCGCAGGTCGGTGAGGGTGATGCGGGTGCCGCCGTTGAGGAAGGCCTCCTCCCGCAGCCGGGTGTGGAGGGTTTCGTAATCGTACCGCAGCTCCTCGAACATCTCCGGGTCGGGCTTGAAGGTGACCCGGGTGCCGGTTTCCTGGGTGTCGCCGATGATCTCCAGGTCGGTGACGGCGCTGCCCCGCTCAAACCGCTGGCGCCAGATGTGGCCGCTGTTTTTGACCTCCACCTCCAGCCATTCCGAGAGGGCGTTGACCACGCTGGCGCCCACCCCGTGGAGGCCGCCGGAGACCTTGTAGCCCCCGCCGCCGAATTTGCCCCCGGCGTGGAGGACGGTGAACACCACCGTCACCGCGGGGAGGCCGGTCTGGTGCTGGATCCCCACCGGGATGCCCCGGCCGTTGTCGGTGACCCGGATGACGTCCCCGGGGAGGATCTCGGTTTCGATGTGGGTGCAGTAGCCCGCCAGCGCCTCGTCGATGGCGTTGTCCACAATCTCGTAGACCAGGTGATGGAGGCCCCGGGAGCTGGTGGAGCCGATATACATACCCGGGCGCTTCCGCACCGCCTCCAGGCCCTCCAGGACCTGGATTTCATTTTCGTCGTACTGTTCGGTGACTCTTTCGTTCTGCAAAGCGATTCTTTCCTCCTTAACCTTGACGAAATCTGGACTTGCGGTTTTATTAATTTAAAATGTTGGGTTTCATTCTATCTTTGTTTAGCCTGAAAGGCTGGGATGCTTTTTTGATTGTGCCATGGGTAATGCGGTGGTTTGAGAGTTTGTCAGGCAGAAGCCCAAGCCCCGTGTCGCCACTTTCTTGATCAAAAGAAAGTGGCCAAAGATTGACCAGGGA
>CAJFUT010000250.1 GCA_904420255.1 uncultured Angelakisella sp.
CACCAACTGGCGCCATATAAGCGCTTCTCTCACGGAAATGACAGCCGGCTCTGGCCGGCCAGAATTCCTGGCGCTGCGCGGTTTTGCCCCATGTGGGGCAAAACCAAAGTTTTCTTATGAGCCCCCCGCTTGGGCGGGGTGCCTGTTATTCCGCCGCTTCCTTGGAGGCTTCCTCAGCGCCCTCCTTGGGCTCCTCGGCGGCCTCGGCCTTCTTGGCCTTGGAGGCCTTCTTCTTGGCGGGGGCCTTCTTCTTGGGGGCGGCCTCCTCCGCCTTCTCCTCCTTGGGGGCGTCGGTAAGGACAGCGGTTTCCTTGATGAGGTCGATGGCCTTGTTGAGGCGGAGGTTGGAAACGATGCTCTCCTCGGACACGAAGCCCTTGATCTTCTCCACCTCGATGCCGTAGCCCTCGGCCATCTTCTTGTATTCTTCCTCCACCGCGTCGCTGCCGATCTCGATGTTCTCGGCCTTGGCGATGGCGTCCAGGGTCAGGCTGACCCGGACCTGGTGCTCCGCCTGGGGCTGGAAGCCCTCCCGGAAGCCCTCCATCTCCATCCCGGCATAGTTCAGATAGGTGGGGAGATTGAGGCCCTGGCTCTGGAGGCGGTACTCAAAATCCTGGACCATCTCGTCGATCTTCCGGTCGATCATCACCTTGGGGATCTCCATCTGGGCGTTCCTGGCGGCCATATCCACCAGGTCGTTTTCCAGCTGCTGGTCGGCGGCCTGCTCCTTGCGCTCCTGGAGCTTCTTCCTGAGGTCCTCCCGCAGCTCGGCCAGGGTGTCGAACTCGCTGACGTCCTTGGCGAACTCGTCGTCCAGGGCGGGGACCTCCTTCTTCTTGATGCTGTGGAGCTTCACCTTGAAGGTGGCGTCCTTGCCCTTGAGGGATTCCTCGTGGTACTCGTCGGGGAACTTCACGTTGACGTCAAATTCCTCCCCCACGCTGTGGCCGGCCACCTGGTCCTCAAACCCGGGGATAAACTGGCCGGAGCCCAGCACCAGGGTGTACTTCTCCCCCTTGCCGCCGGGGAAGGCAACCCCGTCCACAAAGCCCTCGAAATCAATCTCGGTGGTGTCGCCGCTGGCGGCGGGGCGGTCGTCCACATCCAGCAGGCGGCTGTTGCGGTCGGCCATCCGGTCCAGCTCTCCCTGGACCTCCTCGTCGGTGACGGTGCTGTCGGGCTTCACGGCGGAAAGGCCCTTATACTCCCCCAGGGTGACCTCGGGGCGGGTGGTGACCTTCGCCACAAAGGTGTAGCCCTCGCCGGTGACGTCCTTCAGCTCCACGTCGGCCCGGTCCACCGGCTCCAGGCCGGATTCCTCCAGGGCCTTCTGGTAGGCGTCGGAATAGGTCATGTTGACGGCGTCCTCATAAAAATATTCCTCGCCCACCATCTTCAGCACCATGGCCTTGGGGGCCTTGCCCTTGCGGAAGCCGTGGATGTTCAGCTTAGGGGCGTTCTTCTTATAGGAACGCTCCAGCCCGGCCTTGAATTCGTCGCCCTCGACGCGGATCTCCAGCTCGTAGAGATTGGTTTCCACTTTGTCGGTCCTTACCAGTTTCATGTTACTTCCTCCAGATGCTTCAAAATCTGCTTCATTATATCACAGAATCTTTGACAAAGCTATATGCAAACTGTAAACTATCGTATCTTCAGGGGTACAAAATGCAGGAAATCGGCGGAAATCAGCCTCAGCCGCACCCCCCGGTGCTCCCCTTGGAAGGCTCCCGCCGCCCCGGGGCCGTGGATATGGCCGTAATAGCACTCCCGGACCCCCTGCTCCTCCATGATGTCGAAGAACTCCGGGATCACCTGCTCCCCGTAAATGGGGGGGTAGTGGAGGAACAGGACCTTCTCCAGCCCGGGGGCCGCGGCCTCCAGGGAGCGGCGGATCCGCCCCGCCTCTCGGGCCACCACCAGAGGGTCGTATTTCTCGCTCCCCTCAAAGAGCCAGCCCCGGGAGCCGCAGAGGGCCGTCCCCTCCGCCTCTACCGAGTTATTATGGAGCATGGAAAGGCTCCTTAAACCCCGGCGGTCCAAAAAGCCCTCCACCTTGGCCCGGGTGTTCCACCAGAAGTCGTGGTTCCCCTTCATCAGGAGCTTCCGGCCCGGCAGCCCCTCCAGGAAGCGGAAATCCGCCTCGGTTTCCTCCAGGCCCATGGCCCAGGAGATATCCCCCGCCAGCACCACCGTATCCTCCGGCGCCACCAGGGCCCGCCAGTGCTCCTCCAGCCGCTCCATATACCGCTGCCAGCCGGGGAACACCTCCATGGATTTGGCCGGCTCCCCCAGGGCCAGGTGCAGATCTCCGATGGCGTAAATCGACATACTGAACTCCTTCTCGGTCTTGCGGGCAGAGGGCGGAACGGGCCTCATATTTCCCCCTCCCCGGCGGATACTAACCGGGAAAGGAGTTGAGGAAATGGCAAAAGATCCCAGCCAGCCGGCCCAGGAGCGGGAATGCATCCAGCGGGTCCGGTGCGACGTGGCCAACTGCAGATACAACGACGGCGGCTCCCGCTGCACCGCCAGGGACATCCGGGTGAGCCCCGCCTTCGCCGCCTGCCAGTCGGACACCAGCTGCGCCACCTTCCAGGCCCGCTGAGGCCCCTGCCTGTCCCGGAAGCCCCGGGGCGGGCTTTTTTCAGCCCTGGCTCAGAAACCGGCGGACCCTGTCCCTCATCTCCTCCGGGGCGCAGGTCTCCCGGAAGCGGACCTCCGTCTCCCGGAGGGCCCTCAGGGCCGCCGGCGCCGGCATCCCGGAAACCTCCTCCAGCCGCCGGAGCCGCTGGAAATCGTCCTCGGGGCAGTCCTCCCCCAGAGCCTCCAGCACCGTGTCCGCGAATTTGTAGGGGCTGGCGGTGGAAAGGATCACCGTTTTGGTCCGGTCCCCGGTGGCCGCCCGGTACTGCTCCCAGGCGTTCACCGCCACGGCGGTGTGGGGGTCGCAGAGGTAGGAGTACCTTTCAAAGACCCGGCGGATGGTGTCCGCCGCCCCGGCGTCGTCGCAGCAGGCGCCGTAAAACTCCCGCTGGAGAGCCGAGAGCTCCCGCTCATCCAGCTGGTACACCCCGGTGCGCCCCAGGGCCTCCATCTTCTCCCGGGTTTCCCGGTCGCTGCGGCCGGTGAGGAGGTAGAGGAGCCGCTCCAGGTTGCTGGAGATGAGGATGTCCATGGAGGGGGAGGTGGTGGCGTAAAACCGCCGGTTGCGGTCGTACCGCCCGGTGCGGATGAAATCGGTGAGGACGTTGTTGCGGTTGCTGGCGCAGAGGAGCATCTTCACCGGCAGCCCCATCCCCTTGGCGTAATACCCCGCCAGGATGTTGCCGAAATTCCCGGTGGGGACGCAGAAATTCACCGGCTCCCCCGCCCCGATCCGCCCGGCGGTCAGCAGGTCGCAGTAGGCGCTGATGTAGTAGACGATCTGGGGGGCCAGCCGCCCCCAGTTGATGGAGTTGGCGCTGGAGAGGACGAAGCCCTCCCGGCGCAGCTCCTCCTCCAGGGCCCGGTCCCCGAAGATGGCCTTGACGCCGCTCTGGGCGTCGTCGAAATTGCCCCGGATGCCGATGACCGCCACATTTTCCCCCGCCTGGGTGGTCATCTGGCGCTTCTGCATCCGGCTCACCCCGTCCTCGGGGTAAAAGACCAGGATCCGGGTCCCCGGCACGTCCCGGAAGCCCTCCAGGGCGGCCTTCCCGGTGTCCCCGGAGGTGGCGGTGAGGATGGCGATTTCCTCCCGGCAGCCGCATTTTTGGGCCGCCGCCGGCATCAGCCTGGGCAGCAGCTGGAGGGCAACGTCCTTAAAGGCACAGGTGGGGCCGTGCCACAGCTCCAGAAGGCAGATGTCCTCATCCAGGCAGGAAAGGGGGGCGGGGTCGTCATCCTCAAACCGGCCGCCGCAGTAGGCCCCCTCCACGCAGCCCGCCAGCTCCTCCCCCGTCCAGTCGGTGAGGAACCGGGAAAGGACCCACTGGGCCCGCTGGGGGTAGGAAAGCCCCGAAAGGCGCTCCAGGTCCTCCCGGGTGAGCCTGGGCAGTTCCGACGGGACAAAAAGCCCCCCCTCCCGGGAGATCCCCTCCACAATGGCCCGGGCGGAATCCACCTCCAGGCTGCTGTCCCTGGTGCTTAGATACTTCAACGTCTTCACCTCAGCTTTTTTCATATCGCTTCCAGAAATCCAGCCCGTTCCGGAACAGGATTTTATCGGCCAGAACAGGGCCCAGCCCCGATTGTAGCATAATTTCCCGCAGGGTTGCAACCCCGGAAATGTCCCCGATGAAATCCGGCACCTGGGCGCCGTCGAAATCCGACCCCAGGGCGATGCAGTCCTCTCCTCCCAGCTCCAGGAAGTGGAAGATATGCCGCATCAGGCTTTCCGGGGGCAGGTCGGTGCGCCCCGGCCCCAGGCCGTCCAGGAAATCCACATAGAAATTGATCCCCACAATGCCCCCGGCATCCCGGATGGCCATAAACTGCTGGTCGGTGAGGTTCCTCCGGTGGCCCCGGACCGCCCGGCTGTCGGAATGGCTAGCGGCAAAGGGGCGCCGGGCCAGCCGGACCACATCGGCAAAGCCCTCGTCGTTCAGGTGGGACACATCCGCCGCTATCCCCAGCTCCTCCATCCGGGCCAGGGCCGCCTTTCCAAAGGGGGTGAGGCCTCCCTGGGCGGCGCAGCCGCTCCCCAGCTCGTTGGGGCCGTTCCAGGTGAGGGTCAGCATCCGCACCCCCTCCTCCCACAGCAGGTCCAGGCTCCCCATCTCCCCCATGAGGGCGGCGCCCCCCTCCACCGTCAGGAACGCGGCGTGGAGGCCGGCCTCCAGGGCTTCCTCCACCTCCCGGGCGGAGCGGACCTGGCGGATGCGGTCCCTGTGCCGCGCCATCTCCCCGTGGAACTCACCGGCGAACCGCCGGAAATAATCCAGGGCGGCCCGGCCCCGGTACTCGTCCGGCACCCAGACGGCAAAGGCCTGGCACCACTGCCAGCCCTCCGGCACCCGGAGGAGGTCCACCTGGCAGCCGTTCCCCCGGAGGCCCTTCCCCCGGGTGATGGTATCGCAGTGAAGGTCCAGAAAGCGCGGCTTATCCATGGCTGCCTCCCTCAAAGGCGCCCTCGTAATACTCGAAGGCACAGATCAGCTCCCGGCCCTCCCGCTCCTCCACCGTCACCGCCGCCACATCCATCCGGGGCTGGAGGGTGCAGCGGGTCTGCTGGAGCCAGGCCAGGGCGGTCTTCACCAGGCGGCGGCGCTTGGCGGCGTCCACCGCCTCCAGTGGGGAGGTCATGGAGCCGGGCCTGCGGGACTTCACCTCCACAAAGGCCACCGTCCCCCCTTTTGCCGCTACAATGTCCATCTCCCCCCAGGGGCAGCGCCAGTTCCGGGCCAGGACCTCGTACCCCTGGCGGCGGAGCCAGCCGGCGGTGTAGTCCTCCCCCGCCCGGCCGGTGCGCTGGGCCGGGGGAAGGCCGGAGGAAAGCCTCGCCTTTCCTTCGCCCACGGTCACACCTCCCCGCTGAATTTCCGCAGGAAGCTGCGGCGGTGGACCGGGGAAGGGCCGTATTCCCGAAGCAGGTCATAGTGGAGCTTTGTGGGGTAGCCCTTGTGCTTCGCGAACTGGTACTGGGGATACTCCCGGTCCAGCTCCAGCATGAAGCGGTCCCGGCTCACCTTGGCCAGCACCGACGCCGCGGCGATGGCGGCGGATTTCCCGTCCCCCTTCACCACCGTCCGGGTGGGGAGGGGCAGGCCGGGGTCCCGGTTGCCGTCCACCAGGGCCAGGCGGGGCCGGGCCTCCTCCGGCAGGCCGGAGCGGAGCAGCGCCTCATAGGCCCGGTTCATGGCCAGAAAGGTGGCCTGGAGGATGTTTACCCGGTCGATCTCCTCCGGGGAGGCGGAGCCCACCCCGAACCAGGCCGCGCCCCCCTGGGTCAGCAGCCGGAACAGCTCCTCCCGCCGGGCCTCGGTGAGCTTTTTGGAATCGTTGAGGTGCGGGAGCTCCGCCCCGGGCCGCAGCACGGCGCAGGCGGCGAACACCGGCCCCGCCAGGGGGCCCCGGCCCGCCTCGTCCACCCCGCAGAGGGGCTCCCCCATCTGCCGGTCAAATTCCCACAGGGCCGGCTGCCGCTTCTCCACGGGGCGCCCCCTCCTTCCCGTCCAGCTTCTCCAGGGTGATCCGGCCCAGGAGGCCCCCCCGGAATTCGTCCACCAGCATCACCGCCGCCCGCTCGGTGTTCACATGGCCGCCGGGGAGCAGCATTCCCCGCCGCCGGCCGATGAGCTCCAGCAGCTCGTAGGGCTCGGCGTCCCGCACCGTTTCCGGGTCGATGCCGTAGCGGGCGGCGATCTTCCCCCCCTCCTCCGGCGCCAGGACCTCCAGCAGCCGCACCGCCAGATGCTCTTTATCCAGGACGTCGTCCTTCACCGAGCCCACAAAGGCCAGCCGCTCCCCCTCCAGGGGGTCCTGGAACTTGGGCCAGAGGACCCCCGGCATATCCAGCAGCTCGGCGCCGCCGGGGAGGGAAACCCACTGCTTCCCCCGGGTGACCCCGGGGCGGTCCTCCACCTTGGCCCGCTTCCCCCCGGCCAGGCGGTTGATGAGGGAGGACTTGCCCACGTTGGGGATGCCCACAATCATCATCCGGATGGGGCGCCCGGCCTCCCCCCGCTCCTCCCAGAGGGCGATGCGGTCACCCAGGGCCTGGCGGGCCAGGGGCAGCAGCCGGTCCAGCCCCCTGCCGGAGCGGCAGTCGGCGGCCATGGCGGGAAGCCCCCGCTCCTTATAATATTCACACCAGCGCCGGGTCTGAACCTCGTCGGCGGAATCGCTTTTATTGAGGACCAGGATCCGGGGCTTGCCCCCGGCGATTTTTTCGATCTCAGGGTTGCGGCTGCTCCGGGGGATCCGGGCGTCGGCCAGCTCCACCACCAGGTCCACCAGCTTCAGGCTCTCCCCCATGAGCCGACGGGTTTTGGCCATGTGGCCCGGGAACCACTGGACGGGCACGATCTCTGCCATAATATCCTTCCTTCCCGCCGCGGGGCGGCTTTTTATGAAACGGGGCCGAAGCGGCTGAAGGGGTAGAACCGGAACACCACCTTGCCCTCGATGTCCTCCGCCGGGACCATCCCCAGGGCGGAACTGCGGCTGTCCTGGGAATGGTTGCGGTTATCCCCCAGGACGAAATAATGGCCCTCCGGCACCGTCACAGGGAAGGAAACGTCCCCCTGGAGCAGCGTGGGCCCGGCGGCGTAGGGCTCCTCCAGGCGGTGGCCGTTGACATACACCGTCCCGGCCTCAAAATCGATCTGGACGGTATCCCCGCCCACGGCGATGATCCGCTTCACCAGGTGCTTCCCTTCCCCGTCCGACGCCCGGATGGCCACGATATCCCCCCGCTGGGGGTCGCCGTACCCCGCCATCTGGACGAAGGTGCAGTCCCCGTCGTGGAGGGTGGGCTCCATGGAAGCCCCCCGGACCAGGGAGGCCCGGAAGAAGAACATGGAGAGGGCCGCCACCGCCACCGCGGCCAGCAGCACCCGGAGAAGGTCCCGGAGGGAGCTTTTCAGGGAATAGGCCTGCTGCCCGGTGAGGCGGTCGGAATCCGGGTCCATCAGGGCCTCGATCTCGGTTTCCTCGGGCTTGTCCTTCACGGCGGCCCCTCCCTTCCCCAAGGCGGGGGCTGTCCGCCGGACCCCCTGCCGCAAAATTCCCAGATAAAGGCAAAAGAGGACAGCGAGCTGTCCTCTTTCCCGTGCGCTATTTCAGCGGATGGCTTCCTTGACCTTGGCGGCCTTGCCAACCCTCTTGCGCAGATAGTAGAGCTTGCTTCTGCGGACACGGCCCTTGCGGATCAGCTCCACGCTGTCCACATTGGGGGAGTGAACGGGGAAAACCCTCTCCACCCCGACGCCGTGGGACATCCGGCGCACCGTAAAGGTTTCGCTGATGCCGCCGTGCTTCTTGGCGATCACAGTGCCCTCAAAGGCCTGCAGACGGGATTTGTCGCCTTCCTTGATGCGGACCTGCACCCGGACCACGTCGCCCACTTCAACCTTGGGGGCTTCGGCCTTGAGGCAGCTGTCCGAAATCAGCTTCAATGCATCCATTCCTGATAATCCTCCTTTAAGATATCCGGTACATTCATGCCCAATTCACGGCAGCGGACTGTCCGGTTTGACGGTCCGGCCCGGCCAGCGGGCCGGCATCAAAACCCGCAGGGAGAGGCCCTGGCGGTTCTCATGCCTTAATACTATACCATAAGGCTCCACTGATTGCAAGAAAAATTTACGCAAACGGGGTAAAATCTTCCCGGAGAATGGCGGTGCGCAGCACCCGGACATAATCCGCCTCCCCGCCCCGGGCCTCCCACAGGGCCCCCAGGAGGAGGCTGGGGTTCAGGTTCATGGCGGGGCCCGCGGGGAGCCGCAGCGCCAGGGCCAGGCTGTCCTCCCCCTCGGTGAGTTCCAGCTGGGTCACCAGGGGGCGCAGGTCCAGCTCCTGTTCCCGGTGTTTGGTCTTTTTCACCACCGGGATGGAGGGCCGGGCCATCAGCCCCTCCCAATCCCGCCGGAGGGCGGCCCCTCCCGCCTTGTCGTACAGTTCCACCCGGTAATCCGCCCAGGCGATGGCCTCGGGCTTGTCTAATGCCGGGGCGGCCTCCAGCACCCGGATATCCGGGGGGAGGGCGGCATTCAGCTGGTCCCGGACCTCACCCATGGGGAAGCCGTCCTCCAGAAGCTTGAAATCGAAGGACTCCCGCAGCCCCTCAAACCCCAGGGGGATGGGCAGGGCGAAGGTCATATAGATGTGGGGATTGAACCCCTCGGTGAACCAGACGGGGATTTGGGTGCGGGCAAAGGCCCGGGTCATGGTGCGGGTCAGGTCCAGGTGGGAGATGTACTTGGCCCGGTCCCGTTTGGAGAAAAACACCCGAATCAGCTTCAAAAACAGGCACCTCCCAGCAGCTTATTGGCGCCGCAGCCGGAACAGTGGCTCCGGCAGTTCTGGGTGACGGCGCTTTCCCAGGCCTTCTTGTCCTCCCGGATGAGGAACTCCTTGGTGACGCCGTAGTCCAGATGGTCCCAGGGCAGCACCTCGTCCGGGGGCCGGCGGCGGCAGGCGTAGAAATCCCCGTCCAGGCCGGCCTCCTCCATGGCCCGGAGCCACCGCTCCAGGGAGAAGTGCTCATCCCAGCCCTCCAGGTTCCCGCCGGCCCGCCAAACCGCTTCCACCACCGGGGCCAGCCGCCGGTCCCCCCGGGCCAGGATGGCCTCCAGCCGGCTGGTGGCGGCGTCATGGTAATTGATGCGGATTTTTTTGCTGGAAACCTTCTCCAGCAGCCGCTTCTGCTTCTGCCGGAACTGCTCCAGGGTATCCTGAGGCTCAAACTGGAAGGGGGTGTGGGGCTTGGGGACGAAGCAGGCCACGCTGGCGGTCACCTGGACCCCCCGCCCCTTCTTCCGCCCGGGAAGGCTGTAGTAAAGGTCCACCACCTTCTGGGCCAGCTCGATGATGGCGTCCATGTCCTCCATGGTCTCGGTGGGCAGCCCCATCATGAAGTAGAGCTTCATGGAGGTGCAGCCCCCTTCAAAGGCGGTGCGGCAGGTGTCCATCACCTCCGCCTCGGTGACGTTTTTGTTGATGGCGTCCCGCAGCCGCTGGCTCCCCGCCTCGGGGGCGAAGGTGAGGCCGCTGCGGCGCACCTTTTCCACCATCTCCAGGAGCCGGGGGGAGAAGTTGTCCACCCGCAGGGAGGGCAGGGCGATGTTGATCCGCTTTTCCTCGGTCCAGGGGAGCATCTCCTCCATCAGCTCCTCCAGGCGGCTGTGGTCGCTGGTGCTTAAAGAGGTGAGGGAAACCTCCTCGTAGCCGGTGGCGCCGCAGAGGTCCCTGGCCTGGCGGTCCAGGACGTCCGGGCTTTTCTCCCGGAAGGGCCGGTAGATATACCCCGCCTGGCAGAAGCGGCAGCCCCGGATGCAGCCCCGGAGGACCTCCACCATGGCCCGGTCGTGGACGATCTCGGCGAAGGGCACCACAAAATTCTCCGGGAAATACATCCCGTCCAGGTCCCGGACGATGCGCTTCTCGACCCGGGCGGGGGCGCCGTCCCGGGGGGTGATCTCCCGGACGGTGCCGTCCCCGTGGTAGGATACGTCATAGAGGGAGGGGACATACACCCCGGGGATCCGGGCCGCCTGGCGGAGGAATTCCTCCTTGGAAAGGCCCTGGGCCTTGGCCCGGCGGTAAAGGGAAAGGACCTCCAGCATCAGCTCCTCCCCCTCCCCCAGCTGGAAGAGGTCGAAGAACTCCGCCACCGGCTCCGGGTTGCAGGCGCAGGGGCCGCCGCCCATCACCAGGGGCCAGAGACCCTTCCGGTCCCGGGCCCGCACCGGCAGCCCCGCCAGGTCCAGCATATTGAGGACGGTGGTGTAGCACATCTCATACTGGAGGGTGAAGCCGATGACGTCAAATTCCCCGATGGGGTCGAAGCTCTCCAGGCCGTAGAGGGGGATCCCCTCCCGGCGCATGACGGCCTCAAAATCGGTGTCCGGGGCAAAGACCCGCTCGCACCACATCCCCTCCTGGGCGTTGATGAGGGAATAGAGGATCTTCATTCCCAGGTGGGACATCCCCACCTCGTAAAGGTCCGGGAAGCAGAAGGCGAACCGCAGGTCCACCTGGCTCTTGTCCTTGACGACGCTCCCCATCTCCCCGCCGCAGTAGCGGGCCGGCTTCTGGACCTTCAAAAGCTGCCGGTCGATTTTGGCTGGTATCATAGTTCCTCCTGACGGGCCCATCCGGGCCTTTCTGGCTATTCCACCCTATGATACACCATTTACCGCCGCGATTCAACCTTGCCCGGCAGAAGCCCCGCGAGGAAAATCCCAAAAAGGCAGAGGAGGGAAAGG
>CAJFUT010000251.1 GCA_904420255.1 uncultured Angelakisella sp.
GCTTTTCTACCTGGACGGCAACGCCGAGTTCTCCCCGCCCATCCCCTGCCAGCTGGACATGGCGGACGAGATCATCGCCCTGGAGCACGAAAGCTGGGACGCCCTCTGCATCCAGCCCCAGACCGCCGACGAGGGCCTTGCCATCTCGGTGAACAACGCCAACCTCACCATGCTCCCCGCCGCTTTCCTCAGCGACGACGAGGACGCCCTGGACAGCGCCCTGTTTTTCTACAACGGCCGGGCCATTGTGGACAGCCGCTCCATGATCCCCCCGGGCCGCCTCCTGGAAATCGCCGGGCGCTACGGCGCCGTGGTGATCTGAGCCCCGCCCCCCGGTCCCCCGGGGGGCCCGCTTTTACCCCGGGGCGGGGCTTTCAGCTTCCTTTCAGCAAGCCGGCGTATGATAAGATACTGGGATATTGGGGGTGAACCGCCTTGAAGATACTGATTATCGAGGATGAGGAGCTGCTGGCCAACTCCATCCGGGACCTTCTGCGGAGCAGGGGTTTTGAAGCCGAAGCCGTCTACGACGGGGAAACCGGGGAGGAATACGCCGAGCTGGGGGTCTACGACCTTCTGATCCTGGACGTGATGATGCCCGGGCTGGACGGCTATGAGGTGGCCCGGCGGGTCCGGGCCAAACGGCTGGGGACCCCCATCCTGATGCTCACCGCCAAATCGGGGCTGGAGGACCGGATCACCGGCCTCAACGCCGGGGCGGACTACTACCTCACCAAGCCCTTCGACGCCCGGGAGCTGCTGGCCTGCATCAACGCCCTGCTGCGCCGCCAGGGGGCCCAGGTGGACGAGGTGGCCTTCGGCAACACCTCCCTGGACCTGGCTTCGGCCATGCTGGTCCGGGGGGAGGCCAGCGTCCGCCTCTCGGCCAAGGAATTCGACGTCATGCGGTGCCTCCTCCAGGCCGGGGGGAAGAACCTCTCCAAGGAGGCCATCCTGGCCCGGGTGTGGGGCTACGATTCCGACGCGGTGGAAAACCATGTGGAGGTCTATATCGGCTTCCTGCGCAAAAAGCTGGCCAGCATCGGCTCCAACATCCGCATCGAGGCGGTGCGCCGGCTGGGATACCATCTGGAGGTGGCGGAAGATGATCCGGAAGCTGCGGTTTAAGTTTGTCCTCATCAATATGTCCATTGTCACCGCCATGCTCTGCGTCATCTTCGGGCTGGTCTTCCACTTCACCCGGGCCAGCCTGGAGGCGGACAGCATCAGCATGATGCAGGAGATCGCCGCCAACCCCTTCCGCCTGGGGATCCCCGGGGAGCAGGGGGCGGAGGTGCGGCTGCCCTATTTCTCCCTCCAGGTGGGGCCCCGGGGGGAGCTGCTGGCCACCGGCGGCGGCTATTACGACCTGTCGGACAGCCAGCTCCTGGACGACCTGATCCGGGAGGTGGTGTCCTCCCCCCGGCGGCTGGGGGTCATCGAGCAGTACAACCTCCGCTACTACCGCTCCGATTCCCCCCTGAACCGCTGCCTGGTCTTTGCCGACATCTCCAGCGAGCGGGCCACCCTGAACAGCCTGGTGAAAAGCTGCCTGGCCATCGGGGCGCTGAGCTTCCTCTGCTTTTTGGGGATCAGCGTGGCCCTCTCCCGCTGGGCGGTGCGGCCGGTGGAGCAGGTGTGGCAGCAGCAGCGGCAGTTTGTGGCCGACGCCTCCCACGAGCTCAAGACCCCCCTGACGGTGATCTCCACCACGGCGGAGCTGCTGCGCGGCCCCCAGGAGGACCGGGACCGGGAGCGGCTGCTGGGGGGCATCCTCACCATGACCCGGCAGATGAGCCGGCTGGTGGAGCAGCTGCTGGAGCTGGCCCGGGCGGACAACGGCGAGGCCCGGGAGGCCTTTGCCGAGCTGGACCTGAGCAAGGCGGTTTCCGGCGCCCTGCTGCCCTTTGAGCCGGTCTTTTTCGAGAAGGGGCTGGCCCTCTCCTCCCATATCGAGGAGGGGATCCGGGTCCGGGGGGCGGAGGCCCAGCTCCGGCAGGTGGTGGAGATTCTCCTGGACAACGCCCAGAAGTACTGCCGGCCGGGGGGCTCCGCCTGGGTGACCCTGGAGCGGCAGCGGAAGGGCCGCTGCCTGCTGACGGTGGCGGACCAGGGGGAGGCCATCCCTCCCGAGGACCTGCAGAACATCTTCAAGCGGTTCTACCGGGGGGACAAGGCCCGGAGCCGGGACGGCAGCTTCGGCCTGGGCCTCGCCATCGCCGAAACCATCGTCACCCGGCACCGGGGCAGGATCTGGGCCGAGAGCCGGGACGGGGTCAACAGCTTCCGGGTGGAGCTTCCCTGTCCGTGAGAAAAAATTTTCTGAATCGCTAGGTTGTGCCCCGCTCTCTTGCGTCCGTAAGAGAAGCGCCTTCTCATCGTTAGATTGTGCCCCGCTCTCTGAGCATATCACTTGGGGTTCAGAAGGCGATTTCTGTCCCGCAGTATTTTCTGTTTATTAGATTACTCCGGTCGCACCGGAAGTCCGGGCTTGTTTTACCTTGTGCCATGGGTAATGCGGTGGTTTGAGAAATTGTCAGGCATCGGCCTGGCCCGAGGTCGCCACTTTCTTGATCAAAAGAAAGTGGCCAAAGATTGACC
>CAJFUT010000252.1 GCA_904420255.1 uncultured Angelakisella sp.
CTCCCCCACCTTGGCCGCCGCCGCGGCCCCGGCGTCGGTGGCGGCCTTGACGGCCCCCACGTCCCCCCGGACCATGACGGTGACCAGGCCGCCGCCCACATGGACCTTGCCGATGAGGGTGACGTTGGCGGCCTTCACCATGGCGTCCGCCGCCTCAATGGAGCCCACCAGCCCCTTGGTTTCCACCATGCCCAGTGCCAATAATGTTTCTGCCATTTCTTGTTACCTCCTTGGCGGGGATGTCCCCGCGGCCTCACTGATTTCATTGGGTGAATTCCGCCGCTACCGGGCGGCCAGCTTTGCCATCACCGCCCGGGTGATGGCCTCCACATCCTCGGGGGAAAGGCTCCCCCCGGCGGGGACGCTCAGCTCCGGGGGCCGGGACTGTTCCCGGGCCTGGGCCAGGGTGCTTCCCCCGGCGGCGGCCCTGGGCGGGGCGGGATTGCTGCCCCGCAGCTCCTCCAGCTCCCGGACGCCCCAGGCCACCCGCCGGATGTTTATCAGGTTCATGGGGGTGATGTTGTCGCTGGTGGCGCTGCCCCCCACGGCGCCGCAGCCAAGGGTCAGGGCGGGGGGTAGGTTGGTGGTGGCCCCCACCCCTCCCAGGGCCCCGGGGGTGTTCACCAGCAGCCGGGAAACCGGCTTCTTCAGGGCGAACTCCCGGATGACGTTGCGGTCCTGGCTGTGGATGGTCATGGTGTGGCCCGCCCCCTCGTTCTGCAGGATGGCGATGGAACGCTGGCAGGCCTTTTCCCAGTTTTCCTCCACATAGAAGGCCAGCACCGGGCAGAGCTTTTCCCTGGAAAAGGGGTTCTGCTTGCCCACCTGGGTCTGGCGGGAAACCAGCACCCGGGTTTCCCCCGGCACCCGGATGCCCGCCATCTCGGCGATGGCCGTGGCGGATTTGCCCACGATCCTGGGGTTCATGGTGCCGTTTGCCCGGAGCAGCAGCCCGCTCAGCTTCTGGGATTCCTCCGGGCTGAGGAAGTAGGCACCCTGGCGCCGCAGCTCCGCCTCCACCTTGTCCTGGATGCAGCTCTCGGTGACGATGGACTGCTCCGAGGCGCAGATGGTGCCGTTGTCAAAGGTCTTGGAATCCAGGATGTGCTTGACGGCCAGGGGGATGTCGGCGGTGCGCTCGATGAAGGCCGGGCCGTTGCCGGGGCCCACCCCGATGGCGGGGTTGCCGGAGGAATAGGCCGCCCGGACCATGGCCTCCCCGCCGGTGGCCAGGATCACCCCGATGTCCCGGCTGGTGAGAAGGGCGTTGGTGGCCTCCATGGTGGTGATGGTGATGCACCCCACCGACCCCTCGGGGGCGCCGGCCTTTTTGGCGGCGTCGGCGATGATCTTCGCCGTTTCCACGATGCAGTTCTTTGCCCCGGGGTGGGGGCTGAAAACGATGGAATTCCCCGCCTTCAGGGCGATGATGGCCTTATACATGGTGGTGCTGGTGGGATTGGTGGAGGGGATGAGGGCGGCCACCACCCCCATGGGCACCCCCACCTCCATGATGCCCCGGGCGCTGTCCTCCCGGAGGAGGCCCACGCAGCGCATCTCCCGGACGCTCTCCCAGGTGATGGCGCTGCCCAGCAGGTTTTTCAGCACCTTGTCCTGCCAGACGCCGTAGCCGGTTTCCTCCACCGCCATCTTGGCCAGGGGCTCCGCCCTGGCGGCGCAGGCCTCGGCCACTGCCCGGCAGATGGCGTCCAGCTTCTCCTGGGGATATTCCGCCAGCTCCCGCTGGGCCGACCTGGCCCGGGCGATGAGGTCCCTGACCTCCTGTATCGATTGCAGGTCCCGATCCAAAAATGATCCCTCCTTCTCACTGGGGCTGGATGGGCTGGGCGGCGATCTCCCGGACGGTCCGGGCGAAGGCGTCGCAGGCCATCTGACAGGCGTACTGTTTTCCGGTGAGGAGCCCGCCGGCGAAGTTGGTTTCGGTGGGCGGGCCGTAAAAGACCTTCAGCTCCACCCGGGCGGCCTTGAGGGCCGCGTCCAGCCCCACCATGGCCTCCATGGGCGGGGCGATGAGGTAGGCCATGGGGGTCCCCTCCGGCACCCCCGCCATCCGGGAGAGATAGCTGCCGGTCTGGGGGATGCAGTGGGCGAAGTAGGCGATGGTATCCCCCGGGTCGGCGCTGTAGAAGGTGGCCTGGCTGCGGATGTAGTCCTCCGCCGCCTCCAGGCCGCTGCGGACCTGGGCCGGCCCCGGAGCGGACAGGATGCCGATGAATTCCCCCGTCAGCCGCTGGGAGGCGTTCTTCGCCCCGGCGTACATACTCTTGGCGTAGGCCACCTGGACCTCCGCCTTTTTGGTGGCCTCGTCCAGGGCGGCATAGGAAACATCGTCGCAGTCGGTGGTGATGAGCCCCAGGCTCCGGTGCCCCTCCGGCACCTGCAGCTGGGCCAGAAGGGGCCGTTCCGGGTTGGGGATGATCCGCAGGCTCAAAATGGTGGCGCGAAGGGCGTCCCCTGTCATCGCTGTTTCCTCCCTTCCCTCACTTCTGCAGCTCCACGCCGCTGGCTTTGGCGGCCAGGATCTTCTGGATCAGCTCGGCGATGTAGGCCCCCGCCTCCACGGCGGAGATGCCCCCGCTGTGGATATTGCTCACCACGGTGCGCCGGGCCTCCGGCTGCCCCACCCTGGCCCGGTAGCAGAGATAGGCGCTCATGCTCTCGGCGGTGGCAAGGCCCGGCCGCTCCCCGATGAGGATGCAGACCACCTCGGCGTCCAGCAGCTCCGCCACCTGGTCCTCCACCGCCACCCGCCCGAACCGGACGAAGAAGGGGGTCCCCACCGAGATGCCCCGCTGGCGCAGCCCCTCCTGGATGGCGGGGAGGGCGTCCTGGGCATTGGCCTCGATGGCCTTGGAGGAGAGGCCGTCGGAAACGATGATCTGGGCCTGGACCCCCTTTTTGCACCGTTCCAGGATGGTTTTGACCCCTTCGTCGGAGAGCTGCCGGCCCAGGTCCGGCCGGGTGATGTGGGTGTTCTTGTCGGCGCACCTGGTCTGGACCGAAAAGAGGCCGTTCCTCTCCAGGAAGGCCGGGTCCACGTCGGTGAACACCGCGTCCCGGGCCATGGCGTGGTCGGCCCGGAGGGTCAGGAGGGTCTTGGTGAGGAGCCTGGGGCCGCACCGCCCCACGCCGATGCGGGCGCTGGTCTTGCCCTTCATCCGGATGAGGGCGTCATAGTCCTCCGGCTCCCGCAGGGTGGGGATGGCCCGCTGCTCCCGGCTGGCGATGTCCTCCAGCTCCCCCGGCGGCGGGGTCCCCCGGGACGGGGGCTGCCCCCCCGGCGGCGGCGCCGCCCCGGCGCCGTCCTCCCGATGGGGGCGCTGGGAGGGGGCGGGCGTGCCGGAGGGCCGGCGCTCCCCCTCCATCCGGCGGATGATCTCCTCCGCCATGGCGTCGATGGTCCGTTGGTCCAGCATGGTCAGCCTCGCCCCTTTCTGCTCAGGAAGATGGTGGGATCCCCCGCCCGGCTGGTGAGGCGCCCGTTCTCGGTGATCCCCATTTTTTCCAGCCAGAGGTCGAATTCCCGGATGGGCCGCAGCCCCAGGACCTCCCGGATGGCGGCGGCGTCGTGGTAGGCGTTGGTCTGGTAGTTGAGCATCACGTCGTCGCTGGTGGGCACCCCCAGGATATAGTTGGCCCCGGCGGCCCCCAGCAGCATGGCCAGGTTCTCGATGTCGTTCTGCTCCGCCATCATGTGGTTGGTATAGCAGCAGTCGCACCCCATGGGGATGCCGCTGAGCTTGCCCATAAAGTGGTCCTCCAGCCCCGCCCGGATCACCTGGCGGCTGTCGTAGAGGTACTCCGGCCCGATGAAGCCCACCACCGTGTTCACCATGAAGGGCTTGAACTCCCGGGCGTAAGCGTAGCAGCGGGCCTCCATGGTCACCTGGTCGGCGCCGTAGTGGGCGTCGGAGGAAAGCTCCGACCCCTGCCCCGTTTCAAAGTACATGACGTTGGGGCCGGTGCCGGTGCCCCGGCGGCGCAGCAGCTCCATGGCCTCCCGGATGTGGTCGGTGGTGAAGCCGAAGGCCTCGTTGCCCTTCTGGCTGCCGGCGATGGACTGGAAGATCATGTCCGCCGGGGCCCCCCGCTTCACCGCCTCCAGCTGGGTGGTGATATGCCCCAGGACGCAGATCTGGGTGGGGATCTCGAACTGGTTCTTGATCTCGTCGAACCGCTTGAGAATCTCGGTCATGCTGGCCACCGATTCCCCCGAGGGGTTCAGGCCGATGAGGGCGTCCCCGCAGCCGTAGCTGAGGCCCTCGAAAAGGGAGGCGGTGATCCCCTCCACGTTGTCGGTGGTGTGGTTGGGCTGGAGCCGGGTGGAAAGGGTGCCCCGCAGGCCGATGGTGGTGTTGCAGTGGGCGGGCACCCGAATCTTGGAGGCGGCGTAGACCAGGTCCAGGTTGGTCATGAGCTTGGCCACCGCCGCCACCATCTCGGCGGTGAGGGCCCGGCTGATCCGGCGGATCTCCTCCTCGCCGGCGGATTCCCCCAGCAGCCATTCCCGCAGGTCGGACACCGTCCACCCCTTGATGGCGCTGTATATGGATTCGTTGATGCTGTCCTGGTTGAGGCGGGTTACCTCATCCTCCTCGTAGGGGACCACCGGGTTCTGCCGCAGCTCCTCCAGGGTCATCCCCGCCAGGACCTCCTTGGCGGCGATGCGCTGGATCCCCGACTGGGCCGCCACCCCCGCCAGGATGTCGCCGGATTTTTCCTCGTTGGCCTTGGCCAGCACTTCCTTCACCGAATCGAAGGTGAACACCTGGCCGGAAAGCAGGGTCTTGTATGCCATCTGGGGCCTTCCTCCCTTCGGGCCTCCCCCCTGGGGGGAAGGCTCAGCCGAAAATCAGGGTCTTTACCACCACCGGGACCACCAGCCCGTCCATCAGGGGGCGTCCCATGTCCATATAGTCGTTCTGCTCCGCCTGGATCCCGTCCAGGAAAGCCGCCGCCCGCCCCGACGCCAGGAGGGGCCGGGCCGCCTGGCCCAGGGCCTTGGCCATGTCCTCCCGGACCACCGCCAGTAGGGGCTCCCCGGGGGGGAGGGCTTCCTCCGCCGCCGCGGCCAGGGCCGAGGCAAGGGCCTTGACCCGGGGATAGCTGGGGTTCTTCTCCCCCTCCATGGCGATGACCAGCCGGGGGCTGTCGCTCTGGCCCAGGAACCACCGGATCCTCTCCGCCATGGGGGCCGCCTCCCCCCGGAAGGCGGCTTCCTGCTCCTCGGGGGACAGCTTCAGCACCGGGACGTTCTTCAGGGGGAAAAGCTCCCCCGGGCAGTCGATGGTGCTGCCGGAAAGGCTGGTGGCGTAGCTCCCGGCCCCCACCACCGTGGCCCGGATGGTTTCCTTCCCCCGCTGGAGGCGGAAGGCGGAGCAGAGGCGCCCCTCCCGGATGGCCTCCCCCAGCAGGGCGCCGATGTCCCCGTAGGGGATGGGGTCCCCGCCCTGGGGGGGCTGGTAGACGCTGTCCGCCACCCCGCCGGAAAAGAAGACGGCCTGGATGGCCTTGGGGGGCCGGAACAGGCTGCTCCCCGGGGTCTGGAGCCGTTCCAGGAGGGGGCCGGCCTCCCAGAGGCCCAGGCACTCCTCCAGGACCTGGGCCATCCCCCGGCAGAGGCCCCGGAGCTCCTCCAGGGAGGTCCGCTCCCCCTCCCGGAGGGGGAGGCCCAGGCTCTGGGCCACCAGGCCCGCCGCCGGGCTGAGGTAGGTGACGGTGAGGTCCTTTTCCAGCCGCACCAGCCGGCCGCCGATGTCCAGGCAGCCCTTGGCCGCCACCCGCCCGCAGTCGAACATCACCAAGTTGGTGGTGCCGCCGCCGATGTCCAGGTTGACGGCGGTGCAGCTCATCTCCTGGGAATACTGCCAGGCGCCGCTGCCCTTGCCGGCGATGATGGCCTCCAGGTCCGGCCCGGCGGTGCTCACCACAAATTCCCCGGCAAAGCCGCTGAGCTCCCGGAGCACCAGGGCGGCGTTTTCCTTCCGGGCGCTCTCCCCGGTGATGATCACCGCGCCGGTGCCGGTGTCGGCGGGGGTGAAGCCGGCCTTTTCGAACTCCGCCTCCACGATCCGCCGCACCGCCTCCCCGTCGATGAGGGTCCGGGTCCGCAGGGGGGTGGTGTGGATGGCGCTGCGGTAGACCACCTCTTTGTCCACAATAGAGATGCGGGGCACGGTGAAGTAGCCGGAGGTGTTCTCCATGGAAAGGCGGCTGAAAACCAGCTGGGTGGTGGAGGTGCCGATATCGATGCCCACGCTGAGGATGGCCTTTTCTTCCGCCACGGCCCTCCCTCCTTCCCGGACAGCTTTCCCGCCCCTTTTCCCTAAATCGCAAACAAATAAGGCCAAAGCGCCCGCGGAAAAACGCGTCGCTTCGGCCTTTTTGCCAAATATCCCGCCGGGCACCCTGTTGTGCCCGGGGCAGATGAACTTGTCGGGGTCAGCGGAAATCGAACATGGCCCTGGTCCCCTCGGGGCCGGACTGGATCTGGAGGCTGCCGCCCAGCTTATCCCGGACGGTGAGGGAAATGATCTCCAGTCCCAGGCTGCCCTCCCGCTTCTCCTGGGGGGCAAAGCCGTTCCCGTTGTCCTCCACGGTGATGGTGGAGGTTTCCCGCCCCCGCAGCAGGGTGACCGTCACCTCTCCCCGGTCCCGGCCCTCAAAGCCGTGTTCCAGGGCGTTGGTCAAGAGCTCGTTCACCACAAGGGCGATGGAGGTGGCCTTTTCGGAGGGGACCAGGATCTCGTCCCCCCGGACCAGGATGCGGATTTCCCGCCCGTCAGCCGCCATGGACTGGAGGTTGCGGCGGATCCTGTCCAGAAGCTGGTGCAGCTCCACCTGGTCGCCATCCCCGCTCCCTGTCAGTATATCATGGATGGCGGCGATTGACAAGACCCGGCTGGTATTCTCCCGGAAAATCCTGCGGATTTCCGGGTCCCGGGAGCGGCGGGCCTGGATATTGAGGATGCTGGCCACCATCTGGAGGCTGTTCTTCACCCGGTGGTGGATTTCCTTCATGGCCACGGCGTGGCCCCCCGCCTCCCCGGCGGGGGCCAGCCCCAGCAGGGAGTCGGTGAGGCTGTCCCGCTCCCGGGCCAGCTCCTGGAATTTCCGCTCCCGGGTGATGGTGCGGCTGATGTCCTTCTCCCGGATGAGCACCCCGATGATCCGGTCCTCCCCGTCCCGGATGGGGGCCACATCCTGGCGCACCGCCACGTTTTCCTGGGTCACCGCCTTCAGGTCCCGGACCACCATGCCGGTGCGGAAGGCGTGGTACACCGCCGGCTCCTTCTCCCGCAGGGCCGCCTGGCCCAGGACAGTCCCCTGGTAGGCGGAGCAGGCCCCGCTGGGCTGGGCGTGGGCCACCACCAGGGCGGTGCCCCCCGGCCGGTCCAGGCAGTCGATGAAAACGTCGCTGCCGGTCAGGTCCGCGATCTGCTGGAGGGCGGCCTCCACCTCCTCCAGCTTGGCGACGGCCTCGGGGGAAAGGGTGGTGCGGCTCTCGCAGAGGCTGCGCAGGCTCATTTCTCCCTCCCCTTTCCCGAAAGGATCTCCCGGGCCGCGGCGGCAAGGTCCCCGCCCTTCCGCCGGCTCAGCTCCTTCACCTGGCGGTAGGCCTCCTCCTCCGAAAGCCCCCGGGACTGCATCAGCCGCTCCTTGGCCCGGTTCACCAGCTCCCGCTGGCTCTGCTGGGCCACCACCGTCGCCGCCAGCACCGCCAGGCCGCACCGCTTCTCCATCGCCATCCGCTGGAGCCGCCGGTAGGCCTCCGCCTCCCCGATGCCCTCCCGCTGGGCCAGGAGGGCCTTGGCCCGGTCGATGAGCTTCTGCTCCTCCATCCGGCGCTCCATCTCCCGGGCCTCCCGCCGGGCCTCCCGCAGCCGCTCGGCCTGGGCCATGGCCACCTCCAGGGTGGGCAGCAGCAGCCGCTCCTCCACCGGCTTCACCAGGTAGCCGGTGACCCCGATGGCGCTGGCCCGGTCGATGAGCTCCCGGTCCCGGAAGGCGGTGAGCAGCACCACGCAGCCGCCCAGGTCCTCGCTGATGATGGTTTCCGAGGCGGTGAGGCCATCGAACACCGGCATTTTAATATCCATCAGCACCACGTCGGGGTGATGGAGGCGGCAGAGCTCGATGGCGTCGAAGCCGTCGGCGGCGTCCCCCGCCACCTCGAAGCCCATCTCCTCCAGCATCTGCACAAGGTCCAGCCGGGTGATGGGCTCATCGTCCACCACCACGGCGGTGCGTTTCCGGTCCATGGGTCCACCTCCCTCGGGAAACCTGCCTCCGGGCAGCCCCGGAGGGCCGCCGCTTCACGGGTTTAAGGGTAGCACAAACCCATCCTCCCGTCAAGGAAATCCCCCGGCCCCGGGCCTGCAATCCCCCGCCGTGGGCGGGGTTTTTTCGGCATTTTTTCTGCGGCAGCGCCTCAAATTACGAAAATAATAGTCGGTATTTACAAAAAACCATCTTGACGGCCCCTATGATTTGTGCTTTAATAGGGGTGCGATAGGTAGCAACACAAGCATCTGCACTTCCCCATTGTTTTCTCTGTTCCCCTTCGCGCCACCGGGGTCCTTTTCCCGGCGGTATTTCAAAACAGGGGCGTTTTCCCCTGACAAGAAAGAGAGGAGATCTGCAATGAAGATGAGCAAATGGTTCCGCATCCTGGCAGCGACCCTTTGCATGGCGCTGCTTCTGTCCGCCTGCGGCGGCGGCACCGAGGCCTCCGGCGACAGCGCCGGCGCTTCCACCGGAAGCGAGGGCGATACCGCCGAAGCCGCTCTGGACCTCAACAGCCTGACCCTGGACGAGATCATCGCCGGCGCCAAGGAAGAGGGCAAGCTGGAATCGGTGGGTATGCCCGACTCCTGGGCCAACTGGGGCCTCACCTGGGCTGACATCGAGGCCGAATACGGCATCGAGCACAACGACACCGATATGTCCTCCGCCGAAGAGCTGAATATGTTCGAAACCGAGAAGAACTCCCCCACCAAGGATATCGGCGACGTGGGCCATGCCTTCGGTCCCCAGGCGGTGGAAATGGGCGTTGTCCAGTCCTACAAGACCTCCTATTGGGACAGCGTTCCCGATTGGGCCAAGGACCCCGACGGCCTCTGGATGATGGCCTACACCGGCGTCACCAGCTTCATCACCAACACCGACCTGGTTGACAATCCCCCCACCTCCTGGGAGGATGTCCGCAACGGCGATTATAAGCTCACCATCGGCGACGTGGTCACCGGCGCCACCGGCCAGGGCGTGGTTCTCGCCACCGCCTACGCCTTCGGCGGCGGCATCGACAACCTGGATCCCGCCTTCGAGTTCTGGGCCGAGATGGCCGAGGCCGGCCGCATCGATCCCGGCGACATCCTCCTCCAGAGGATCCAGGCCGGCGAAGTGGAGTGCGGCGTCACCTGGAGCTTCAACGTGTTCAGCTACCGGGACAACACCCCCAACTACACCTTCGACATCTGCATCCCCACCGACGGGTCCATCATGAGCGGCTACGCCTCGGTCATCAACAAGTACGCCCCCCATCCCCATGCCGCCGCCCTGGCCCGTGAGTACATCTTCAGCGATCCCGGTCAGGCCAACCTGGCTGCCGCCGGCGCTATCCCCACCCGTACTGACGTGGAAATCCCCGTGGAGATTCAGGAAGCCACCTTCTCCCCCGAGGAATACGCCAACGCCATCCCCATCACCGACATCACCGAATATGACGCCGTCCGGGAAGTCATCGCCCAGAGATGGCAGGAAGAGATCATCCCCCTGATGAGCTGACAAGTAAACACATTGACCGGGTGAATCAAGGCAGTGGCTGAGGCGGCGCGCCGCTTCCGCGGAAGCGGCCGCCCCTCCCGCTCCCTTCCCGGCCGCGAGTGGGATGTGCATTGCTGTACATCCCACTTGTACTATTCCGCCCCGCCCGGCGGGGCAGCCATTTTAAGAAAGGACATTTGCTTCCATGGGGAAAACCATTCTTGTGCTTCTGGACGCCTGCCGCCTGGACGCCATTTCCCGGACGGCCGGCTATCTGGAGCACCTTGTGGAGGTGGGTCAGGGGGCCAAATACCAGGTCCGGGGGGAGCTTCCCTCCATGTCCCGGCCCATGTACGAAACCTCCATGACCGGCCTGCCGGTTTCGGTCCACGGCATCACCGACAACCGGGTGGTCCGGCGCTCCCGATGCGACAACGTGTTCCGCCTCTGCCGGAGCCGCGGGCTTGTCACCGCGGCGGCCGCTTATTTCTGGATGGCGGAGCTTTACAGCCGGGCCCCCTTCCGGCAGCTTACCGACCGTTACCAGCTGGAGGGGGAGGGGGATATCTGCCACGGCATCTTCTATTTTGAGGACCCCTACCCCGACAGCCACCTCTACCTGGACGGGGAATTCCTCCGCCGGACCTATTCCCCCGATTTCCTGCTGCTCCACTCCATGAACGTGGACCTGGCGGGCCACCTCCACGGCGGCGGAAGCCGGGAATACCTGGCGGCTGTCCAGGCCGCCGTGGAATACCTGGCCCTGCTGCTGCCCCAGTGGCTGGAGGAGGGCTGGCAGGTGGTGGTGACGGCGGACCACGGCATGAGCCCCGAGGGCTTCCACGGCGGGCCCAGCGATGACCAGCGGATCATCCCCCTGTACGTCTTCGCGCCCGGCGCCGTCCCCGGGGACCACACCGAACGGCCCATTTCCCAGCTGAACCTGGCGCCGCTGCTCTGCCGGCTGCTGGAGATCCCTCCCGCCCCCGGTATGCGGCAGGAGCTGGAAATCGCCCTGCGGTAAGAATTTCCCCAAAGGCCCCGTCGGCTTTCCCTCCCGGGGCCCAGACCTAAAGAAACGGACAGGTGACACAAAAGATGAAAAACAACCGAAAATATCTTTATCTGCTGGTGCTCCTTCCCTTCCTGGTGGTGGTTTTCTTCTTTGAGGTGCTCCCGCTGCTGATGATCGTCTTCAACAGCTTCATCCCCGACGCCGGCGGCTCCTTCACCCTGGAAAACTACGTCACCGTATTTTCCAAGCCCCTCTACACCAAGGCCATCCTCAACAGCATCAAGATCTCCTGCATTTCCTCCGCCATCGGCATTGTCATCGCCTTCTTCGGCGCCAAGGCCGCCCATGAGGCCACGGGGAAATTCAGCACCGCCTTTATGACCGTCCTGAACATGGTTTCCAACTTCGCCGGCGTGCCCCTGGCCTTCGCCTACATGATCATGCTGGGCAACTCCGGGGTGCTGCTGGAGCTGGGCAGGACCATCGGCCTGGAGGCCCTGGCCAACTACGAGCTTTACACCACCCACGGCCTCACGATGATCTACGTCTACTTCCAGATCCCCCTGTCCACCCTGCTGCTGATCCCCGCCTTCGAGGGCATCCGCAGGGAGTGGCAGGAGTCCTCCCTGCTCCTGGGCGCCGGCCCCATGAAGTTCTGGACCCAGGTGGGCGTCCCGGTGCTGCTGCCCAGCATCCTGGGCACCATCAGCGTCCTTTTCGCCAACGCCCTGGCGGCCTACGCCACGGCCTACGCCCTGCTGATGAACAACTACGCCCTGCTGCCCATCAACATCTCCGGGATGTTCGTCGGCGACGTCACCATCCGCAAGGGCCTGGGCGGCGCCCTCTCGGTGGTGATGATGATCCTCATGGTCATCATGATCCTCATCACCAACGGCCTCACCAAAAAGCTCCAGAAGGGGGTGCGTAAGGCGTGAAAAAGCACCACACTGCAGCCCATATCACCATCGTCATCGTCATCCTCTACCTGCTGACCCCGCTGCTTTTCACCGCTACCTATTCGGTTTTTGAAAAATGGACGGGGCTTCTGCCCGAGGGCTTCACCCTCAAGCATTATGTGGAGCTTCTCACCGAGGAGGACTTCATGCTCTCCCTGGGGAGGACCGTCCTCATCTGCATCATCCCCATCCTCCTCACCATCCTGCTGGTGCTGCTGGCCCTCTTTGTGGTCACCATCTATTTCCCCCGGCTGGAAAAGTACGTCCAGATCCTCTGCATGATCCCCTACACCATCCAGGGCGTCATCCTCTCTGTGAGTATCCTTTCCCTGTACGCCGGCTCCGGCACCCTGCTGGACAACCGCCTGGTGATGCTGATCGGGGCCTACTGCATCATCATCCTGCCCCACATCTACCAGGGCATCCGCAACAGTATGCACGCGGTGAATATGCCCATGCTGCTGGAGGCCGCGGAGATGCTGGGCTGCTCCAAGCTCCACGGCTTCTTCCGGGTCATCGTCCCCAATATCATTTCCGGCATCACCGTTTCCTCCCTCCTGGCCGTGGGGATCATCTTCGGCGACTATGTGCTGATCCGCAACATCGCTGGGACCTCCTTCAAAAACGTCCAGATCTACCTGTTCCTGGAGATGAAGAGCTCCAGCACCAAGGCCAGCGCCGTCTTTGTCATTATCATGGTCACCACCTTCCTCATCACCGCCCTGGTGCTGTTCCTCAAGAGCCGGGATTCCAAAGGCAAACTGCAGAAAGGGAAGGGATAAAGAACTATGTCTTACATCCGCTTTGAACATCTCTATAAATCCTTCGGCCAGAACGAGGTGCTGAAGGACATCAACCTGGAAATCGAGCAGGGGCAGCTGGTCACCCTCCTGGGCCCCTCCGGCTGCGGCAAAAGCACCCTCCTGCGGTGCCTGGCCGGGCTGGAAACGGTGAGCTCCGGCCGGGTCTACCTGGACGGGCAGGACATCACCGACGTCAACCCCAAGGACCGGGACATCGGCATGGTGTTCCAGCAGTACAGCCTTTTCCCTAACATGACGGTAGCCCAGAACGTGGCCTTCGGCCTGAAGATGAAAAAGGTCCCCCAGGCGGACTCCGACCGGAAGGTTTCCGAGATGCTGGAGATCGTGGGGCTTTCGGAAAAGGCGGGCCAGTACCCCTCCCAGCTTTCCGGCGGCCAGCAGCAGCGGGCCGCCCTGGCCCGGGCCATTGTCACCCAGCCCAAGGTGATCCTTCTGGACGAACCCCTCAGCGCCATCGACGCGCTGCTGCGCCGGAACCTCCAGATCGAGATCCGCCGCATCCAGAAAGCCTTCAACATGACCGCCATCTTCGTCACCCACGACCAGGACGAGGCCATGGTGATGTCCGACGTCATCCACCTGATGCACCAGGGGATCATTGAGCAGTCGGCCCCGCCTACCGAGATGTACACCAAGCCCGCCACCAAATTCGCCGCCACCTTCATCGGCCACTACAACATCCTGCCGGCGGCGGATTTCGGCGCCCTGGTGGGGGAGAAGCTGAACTGCCAGGACGTGGCCTTCCGCCCCGAGGTGGTGGAGATCAGCGCCGCTCCCCTGGACGGGGAGGACCGCTTCCTCTGGAAGGGGACGGTGGAGGACAGCCTCTCCCACGGCAACATCCTGCGGTACACCATCAGCTGCGGCGCCCTTGGAATGGATGTGGACGTCCTTTTCCGGAATTCCACAGTGCTGGAGGACGGCCAGGAGGTCTACCTCTCCATGAAGCGGGACAGCTGCATC
>CAJFUT010000253.1 GCA_904420255.1 uncultured Angelakisella sp.
CCTTTTGCTGGCCATGGCGGCGGCCGCTTCCCTGGCGGCGTGCGGCCAGGCCGATGGGCAGCAGGCTCCCTCCCCGCCGCCGGCGGAATCCAGCACGTCAGCGGCGGAGCCCGCCCCGCAGCAGCCCGAGGCCCAGGCGCCGGCTGGAGAAGGCGCGGACGGTGCCGTCCTGGTGGCCTATTTCTCCTGGGCCGACAACGCCGTTTTGGCGGAGGATGTGGACGCCGTCGCCTCCCCCAGCGTGGTCCCGCCCGGCAATGTCCAGCAGCTGGCGGAATGGGTGCGGGAGGAAACCGGCGGGGAGCTGTTTTCCATCCGGGTCACCGACCCTTACCCCAGCGATTGGGACGCCTGCCTGGAGCGGGCCAACGGGGAGCGGGGCGAAGGCGCCCGACCGGAGCTGGTGGAGACGGTGGAAAACCTGGACCAATACGGCACCGTATTCCTGGGCTACCCCAACTGGTGGTACGGCGTCCCCATGGCGCTGCTCAGCTTCCTGGAGCAGAACGACCTCTCGGGCAAGGAGGTGTACCTCTTCTGCTCCCACGGCACGGGGGGCCTGGCGAACAGCGTGGAGCTGATCGCCGAGGCGGCCCCGGGGGCCAATATCTCCGACAGCATCTTCGACTGCTACGAGGAGGAAGCGGCTTCCTCCCAGGAGGCCGTCAAGGCGTGGGTGAGCAGCCTGGGCTATTCCCGCCCGGCGGAAACGGAGGCCGGGGATCAGGCGGCGGAACAGCGCCGGGTCTCGGTGGAATTTGGGGACAGCACCGTGCTTTTCGACCTCAACAGCAGCAGCGCGGCGGATTCCCTCTGGGGGATGCTGCCCTTGACCGTCCAGGTGGAGGACTACAGCACCAACGAAAAGATCTTCTACCCGGAGCAGGAGCTGGACACCTCGGACGCCCCCCTGGCGGAGGGCGGGGCCGGGACCCTGGCCTATTACCAGCCCTGGGGGGACGTGGTGTTCTTTTACGGCGGCTACAGCCCGAACCCCTCCCTCTTTGAGCTGGGGCAGGCCGTGGAGGGCGCCGGGCTGATCGGCGAAATGTCGGGGACCATCACCATAGAAGCGGTGGAACCGTGAAGGCAGAAGGAGGTTCCATCTCATGAGCAAAACTCTGGTGGCATTTTTCTCGGCCAGCGGCACCACAAAGCACGCCGCGGAAAAACTGGCGGCGGCAGCCGGCGGCGATCTGTATGAAATCAGGCCCGCCGTGCCCTATACAAGCGCCGACCTGAACTGGCAGGACAGGCGTTCCCGCAGCTCCCTGGAGCGGAGCGACCCGTCCTCCCGCCCGGAATTGGCGGATAAGGGCGCAGAGATCGCGGCCTGCGACCGGATCTTCCTGGGCTTCCCCATCTGGTGGTACACCGCGCCGGCCATCATCCGCACCTTCCTGGAGGGCTATGACTTCGCGGGGAAAACCATTGTCCTCTTCGCCACCTCCGGCGGCAGCGGCTTCGGGCGGAGCCTGGATAAGCTGCCGGACAGCGTCCCGGGTGCCACGATTCTGGAAGGGTTCCATGTATCCGGGAGCAGCGTGGACGGGGCGTCGGAAGAAATCGCGGCCTGGATCGACGGCCTGGGGCTGGCCTGATGGGGGGCGGAAAAAGGCCGGGGCCCAAGGCGGCCTGCAAAATCGCCGTGGATGTCCTGATGACCCTGGGCCTCCTGTTCCAGATGGGCTACCAGTTCTGGGGCGACGTGGCCCACGAATGGGCCGGGGCCGGGATGTTCCTCCTGTTTCTCGCCCATCACGCCCTCAACCGGCGCTGGTATCAAAGCTTGTTCCGGGGCAGGCTCACCCCCGCCCGGATTTTCCAGCTGGCGGTGGACCTGCTTTTGATGGCGGACATGGCCGGGCTGATGGTCAGCGGCATCCTCCTTTCCAACCATGTGTTCGCCTTTCTGGACCTGCGGGGCGGCGTCTCCTTCGCGCGGCTGGCCCATATGGCCGCTTCCCACTGGGGGCTTGTGCTGATGGCGCTGCACCTGGGGCTCCACTGGGGGATGGTCACGGGGCTCGCGGCAAAGGCTTTCCGGCTCCGGCACCCCTCCCCCGGGCGGCGGCTTGCCCTTTCCGCTCTGGGCGCGGGGATCGCCGCTTACGGCCTGACGGTTTTCGTCCGGCGCGATCTGCCCACCTATATGCTGGTGCGCACCCAGTTTGCCTTTCTGGATTTCAGCGAGCCGGTCCCGCTGTTTTATCTCGATTACCTTGCCATGATGGGGGCCTTCATCTTCCTGGCCCACTCTCTCAGCAAATGGCTGGGAAGGGCGGCCCAAAGGAGAGCCGTCCGGCAAAAGGATGTGAGGGCATGACCGATGCAGAAAAAACCGGAAATGGGCGGGCCTTTTCTCCCGCCCCCCTTGCCGCCGGCGCCCTGGGGGACGGCGGGAGCCGCCTGGCAGAAATTTTGACGGCATGGCTGAGCCGGACCGGGGCCCTGGAGCTATACCCGGTCCCGAGAGGATAAAGGAGGGCAGCGATGAAATACACAAAGCTGGGAAATTCGGACCTGACCGTTTCCCGCATCTGCATGGGGTGCATGGGGTTCGGCGACCCCAAAAACGGCCAGCACAGCTGGACCCTGGACGAGGAGCGTTCCCGGGAGATCATCAAGCGGGGCCTGGAGCTGGGCGTCAATTTTTTCGACACCGCCATCGGCTACCAGAGCGGCACCAGCGAGCAGTATCTGGGCCGGGCCATCCGGGACTTTGCCAGGCGGGAGGATGTGGTGGTGGCCACCAAGTTCCTGCCCCGCACCCAGGAGGAGATTGCCGCAGGCGTCACCGGCCAGCGGCATATCCAGAACATGATCGACACCAGCCTGCGCAACCTGGGGCTGGATTATGTGGACCTTTACATCTACCATATGTGGGACTACGAGACCCCTCTCCATGACATCCTGGACGGCCTGGACCGGATCGTCCGGGCGGGCAAGGCCCGGTACATCGGTATCTCCAACTGCTTTGCCTATCAGCTGGCCAAGGCCAACGCCCTGGCGGAAAAAGAGGGCTTCCCCAAGTTTGTTTCCATCCAGGGGCATTACAACCTGATCTTCCGGGAAGAGGAACGGGAGATGGCGAAGCTCTGCGCCGAGGACAACATCGCCATGACCCCCTACAGCGCCCTTGCCGGGGGCAGGCTCTCCAAACACCCGGGGGAAACCTCCAAGCGCTTGAAAGAGGACAGCTATGCCAAATTCAAGTATGATGCTACCGCAGAACAGGACGGGGTCATTATCAACCGGGTGGCGGAGCTGGCGGAAAAACGGGGCGTATCCATGACGGAAATCTCGCTGGCCTGGCTGCTCGCCAAGGTGACGGCCCCGGTGGTGGGGGCCACCAAGCTCCATCACATGGACGGCGCGGCCAGGGCGGTGGAGCTTTCCCTGACGCCGGAGGAGACCGCCTACCTGGAGGAGCCCTACGCCCCCCACCGGCTGGTTGGGGTGATGGCCCAGAACACCCCGGCCGCCGCCAAGGAGCAGCACGTGTGGAGCACCGGCAGCCAGGAAATCCGGGGCCAGCATATATAAATGGTAAGAAAGTCTATGAGTTCTGTCCATATTAGCCGTTTCTCTACTCTTTTTTGGAAAACCGCCTCACTTTATGAAAAACAGAGCGTCCGCTTGGTGGGCGCTCTGTTTTCAGTCGGTGCAATTCAATTTTCCGCCGGCTGCCCAGTCAGCCTCCGCCCGCTACACCGTCCCCCTCAGCCGCCACTGGGCGCTTTCGCTTTGCAGCTCCACCATGCGGCGGTAAAGGCCGCCCTGTTCCAGCAGCTCTGCCGGGGCGCCCTGCTGGGCCACATGGCCGTTCTCCAGCACAACGATGTGATCCGCGCCGGCCACGGTGCGCATCCGGTGGGCGATGACCAGCACCGTTTTCCCCCGCAGCAGGCGGGACAGGGCGGCCTGGACGGCGCTCTCGTTTTCCACATCCAAAGAAGCGGTGGCCTCGTCCAGCAGGACGATGGGGGCGTCCTTCAGCAGCGCCCGGGCGATGGAGATTCTCTGCCGCTCGCCGCCGGAAAGGGTGGAGCCATTCTCTCCGATCACTGTCTGATAGCCCTGGGGCAGCCTTTGAATGAACTCATTGCAATTGGCGGCCCTGGCGGCGGCAAGGACCTCCTCGTCGGAGGCGCCCCGGCGGCCCAGGCGGATGTTCTCCATCACCGTATCCCGGAACAGCACCACATCCTGAAACACCATGGAATAGTATTTGAGCAGCGTTTCCGGCTCCACCGCGGAAATGTCCGCGCCTCCCAGGGTGATCCTGCCGCCGCTCACGTCCCAGAAGCGGGCGGCCAGCTTGCAGGCGGTGGATTTCCCCCCGCCGGAGGGCCCGATCAGGGCTGTTACCTCGCCCTGCCTGGCGGTGAAGCTGACGTCCTCCAGCACCCCGGCCCCTTCCCCGTAGGCGAAGGAAACATGGTCAAAGGCAATGTCATAATTTCGCGGCGTGAATTCCACAGCGCCCTCCTGCACCGGCTGCTCCAGAATGGCGCGCATCCGATCAATCTGCAGCTTCGCGTTGAAGGTGGCGGCGATGTTCTGCAGCACCAGGCCCAGAGGGTCATAGAGCCTGGCGGCGGCAAAGAGGAAGCCCAGATAGAACAGGAAGGACAGCTCCCCGGACAGCAGCAGCGCCCCGCCGGTAAGCACCGTAGTGGCAAGTCCCAGCCGCAGGAAGGCCTGGGCGGAACACACGAACACACCGGTAGCCAGCTCGGACCGGATGGAACTGCCCTCCATGGCGGCCAGTTTTTCCTCCAGCTGCTCCATATAGGCGTTTTCACGGCCGCAGGCCCTGATGTCCCGGACGGTTTCCAGCCCTTCCTGGATGCAATCGGCCACGGCCCGTTTGTTGAGGATATTTTGGGTCCCGAAGGAATCCTGGATTTTTTTGCTGCCCGCCGTCAGCAGCACGGCCACCGGCACGACCCACAGCACGGCCGCGGCCATGCGCCAGTCACAGGCAAACATCCAAACGCCGATCACCAGGGTGGAGAGGAGGGACGCAAAAAGCTGCGGCACATAGTGGGAAAACATCTGGTCCAGGCTGGAGCAGTCGGAGATCATGGTGGAGGTCAGATCGCTCAAGTCCCGGTTCCCGAAAAAACTCAGGGGAAGCTTGCGCAGCGTTTCCGCCAGGCTTACCCGGCGGCTGGCGCTCTCCCGGTAGGTGGCGATATAAAGAGAGGCGTACTGGAACCAGTGAAGCGCAAACAGCAGCACCACCACCGCCAGGCCAAAGCCTGTATAAATCCAGAAGCCTTCCAGGGGGCTTCCACCCGTTTCCAGGCACTGAAGCAGGTGCTGGGCGGCAAACAGCACCGCCCCTACCGGGAGCATGAGGGCCAGGTTGCACACAAAGCACCAGAACACCGCCTTCACAAGGTCCCGCGCCCCCTTTTCGCTGAGGGCGAACCAATGCTGCAGTTGTTTCGTCATACCGATGCCTCCTTCCCCATTTTCCACTGGGCGCTGCGCTGGTAGTCCGCCCACATGGCCGCATAGACGCCTTTTTCCCGCAGCAGCGCGCTGTGGGTGCCCTGTTCCGCGATCCTTCCCTCGCTGAGGACGATGATGCTGTCCGCGTTTTGCACGGTGGACAGGCGGTGGGCGATCATGAAAACTGTTTTGTTCCTTGTCAGGGCCTCAAATGCCTTTTGAATCCGGTGCTCATTCTCCGGGTCGGCAAAGGCGGTGGCCTCGTCCAGGACCACAATGGGGGCGTCCTTCAGAATGGCCCGGGCCAGGGCGACACGCTGGGTTTCGCCGCCGGAAAGGTAGACCCCCCTGCTCCCCACCACGGTATCCAGCCCGTCCGGCAGCTTTTCCAAAATGTCATCGCATTGGGCCGCGCGGGCGGCGGCCAGCACCTCCTCCCGGGAGGCATCCGGGCGGGCGGCCCGGATATTGTCCAGCAGGCTCTGCTTAAAGAGCCGTGTGTCCTGAAAAACAAATGCCACCTGTTCCATCAGGCTGCCGCTGTCCATATCCCGCACATCCACGCCGCCCACCTGCACCGCGCCGGAGGTCACGTCCCAGAACCGGGGGATCAGGCTGGCGGCGGTGGTTTTTCCCCCGCCGGAGGGCCCCACCAGCGCCACCGTCTGCCCCGGGCGGACGGTAAAGCTCACATCGTCCAAAGCGGGGCGGCTTGATCCGGGATAGGTGAATGTCACATGGTCGAAGGCCACGGCGGAGCCGCGGGGCTGCCTGGGGGCCTCCGGCTCCCGCATCGGCTGCTGCCCCAAAATCTCGTCCAGCCGCCCCATGGCTTCGTCGGCCTCCATCACCGCCTCACTCATATACATGATGCGGTTGATCATCTGGCCGCAAGCCGGGGCGAAGAGGGCGTAAAAGATAAAATCTGCCAGCACTGTCCGGACATCCCCTCCTGACGCCAGCAGCAGGGCGGCCGGAATCAGCAGCGCGAAGGCGCCGTTGATCGCCGTGAGGAAGCAGGTCTGACCCGTCCGGCAGCTCATGGCGTACCGGCTCGCCAGGTCGCTGTAATCCTGGATGGCTTTATAAAAGGCCTTGAAGGAATATACCGTCTGCTGGAACATCTTGACAACAGGGATGCCCCGCACATACTCCACCGCCTCGCCGCTCATGCGTTCAATCTCCTTTTGATAGCGGTGGAAGAAGCCGGCGTTCTTTCCGCCCATCATCATGCACATGGAGAGCAGGGCCAGCGCCATGGTCAGCAGGCACAAAAGGCCCATCCGCCAGTCAAAGAGGAACAGCATAACAACGGCGGCGATAGGCGTCACCGCCGTGGCGGCCAGGTCGGGCAGCTTGTGGGCAAGCAGATCCTCGGTGAGCCCGGCGTTGTCATCAACGAGCTTCCGCAGGCGTCCTGATTGGTTGTTGACAAAAAAGCCCAACGGCAGCCTCAGGGCGTGGGCCATGGCTGTCCGGCGGATGCTCCGGGCGGTACGGAAGGCGGCGATATGGGTGGACATAAGGGCCGCAAAGTAAAGCGCGATGCTGCCGATGGCGGTCCACACCGCCGTCCATCCGAAACGGCTCATATCCCCCGCCCCGTCCAGGCCGGGCCAATCCGCCAGCACGTTTCCGGCGGCCAGCCAGACGCAGACATAAGGGATAAGGCCCAATACCGCCGACAGGGCGGACAGGGCGCAGCCCAGGATGGTCAGCCTTTTGTACCCGCCCGCGTAACCCAGGACGCGGGAGAGGCTGCTTGACTTTTTTTGCTTCAAGGGAATCCCTCCTTCATTTAAGTTAGTTATTGCTAACTAATATCCAAAAAGACAGGGGCTTATGCCCCCATCAATTTCAGCCATCCGGCGGTATAGAAATCCCGGAGCTGGTCCACATCCCGCAGCGCCTGTTCCCGGGGCATATCGTGGACGGCGATCTCAAAAAGGCCGTTGAACATACCGCTTGCGATGATATGGCAGAGGGACCGGCTCAGCTCCGGCACCTCCCGGCCCAGGCGGCGGAGCACCTCCATGTATTGCAGGGTGTACTCCACTTCCGTTTCCACCATGTTGTGGACAAAGTGTTCATAGCTGGTGCCCTCCGCCCGGCAGAGGAGCAGCTTCACCGGCTCCCGGTGGGCGCAGATGTAATCCACCATCCAATGGACGCAGGAGGAGGACTCCACCCCCATGTGTTCCGGCTGGTCCTCCTCGGGCAGCTCAGCAAAGGTGGTCTGGGCCTCCATGAACTTCCCCATCATGGCGGCGGCGTGGGGCTCCACAATGGAGGCGAAAAGGGCCTCCTTGCTGGAAAAATAACCGTAGAACGCCCCGGTGGTCACCCCGGCGTTCTTCACAATCTGCCGCAGGGAAGCCCCCAGAAAGCCCTTGTCCAGGAACTCTGTCAGGGCGGCCTGCTGAATCCTCTCCAATGTGGCGGTGGATCTCTCCTCCATGGCGTCCTCCATATAACACAGTTATATAACAC
>CAJFUT010000254.1 GCA_904420255.1 uncultured Angelakisella sp.
ATCCCCGCCAGCAAAATCCAGGAAACCGAGCTGCGCCGGGTGGCCCGCCTGGAGGAGAACCTTGCAAAGCACATCATCGGCCAGGAGGAGGCCATCCGCCAGGTGGCCGCCGCCGTGCGCCGGAGCCGGGTGCGGATCAGCCCCCGGAAGCGCCCCGCCTCCTTCATCTTCGTGGGCCCCACCGGCGTGGGCAAGACCGAGCTGGTGAAGGTGCTGAGCCGGGAGCTTTTCGACAACGTGGAGCCCCTCATCCGGCTGGATATGTCCGAATTCATGGAAAAGCACAGCGTTTCCAGGATCATCGGCTCCCCTCCGGGCTATGTGGGCTATGACGAGGCGGGGCAGCTTACCGAGAAGGTCCGCCGCCGGCCCTATTCCATCGTCCTCCTGGACGAGATCGAGAAGGCCCATCCCGACGTCATGAACATCCTCCTCCAGATTCTGGACGAGGGGCGGATCACCGACGCCCAGGGCCGGGTGGTTTCCTTTGAGAACACCATCATCATCATGACCTCCAACGCCGGCAGCCAGATCCGGGAAACCTCCCTGGGCTTCACCAAGTCGGAGTTCCAGATGGCACGGGAGAAGGCGGAAAAGGCCCTGGCCGATTTCCTGCGGCCCGAGTTCCTGGCCCGGGTGGACGAGGTCATCGTCTTCCGCCCCCTGAGCCAGGAGGATTTCCAGGGCATCGCCGCCCTGATGATCGACGAGCTGAAGCCCGCCCTCCTGGAAAAGGGCATCCGTTTCGACTGCCGGCCCGAGGTGCTCCAGCTCATCGCCAAAGAGGCCTACGGCCACAAGAGCGGCGCCCGGGATATCCGCCGGCTCATCCGCCAGCGGATCGAGGACCCCATCTGCATGATGCTGGCCTCGGGCCAGACCCCCGCCCTGATGATGGCCCAGGTGGGGGAGGACGGCCAGGTGGCCTTCCAGACCGCGTAACTTCAAAAAACCAATCCAGCGCCAGGTTCCGGCGGCGGACGCCGGCGGCTTTCCAGAGGGGAGGCCGCCGGGGCCCGCCGCCTTTTTCTGGAATTTTTCCCGGGGATGAAGAAAAGCCGGGGGGAGCCTCGTTTTCATAGAAGGCCGGCCCGCCCCGTCCGAGGGGGCCCGGGGGCCGGATTCAATGGTGCCGCGGCAGGCGGCAGATAGGAGAGCTACATATGGCAGAAACAACTGAACTGGAAAAAGCGGCCGTCCCGGCCCAGGAGCCGGCGGCCCTTCCCCCCAAGAAACCCAAAAAGAAGCGGAAGCTGAAAAAATGGGTGGTGCTGGGCGTCCTGGTGCTGGCGGCGGGCCTCATCGGCTACAGCACCCTCCAGGCGGCCATGGCAAAGCCGGTGGTCTATTATGAGGCCGCCTCGGTGCGGGATATCGATTCCACCCTGTCGGTTTCCGGCACCCTCACCGCCGCCGAAACCCGGAGCTACTTTGTCCCCGGCTCGGTGAAGGTGGCGAAGGTGAACTTCAAGAAGGGCGACGCGGTGAAGGCGGGGGAGGTCATCGCCGCCTTTGACCTTTCCGACCTGCAGGTTTCCCTGGAAAAGGCCCGGCTCAACCTGGAAAACGCCCAGCTCCAGTACGAGGACACCATGGACGACCTGGACAATTCCTCCCAGGAGCTTTACGACGTCAATAAGGAGATTCGCAAGCTGGAGGCCAAGGAAACCACCTACAAGCTGGCCTACGATTACTTTAACCGCTACCCCACCGGAGACCGGGAGATCGATGGGCTCATCGAGGCCTACGGCGGCGGCGATAACGGCGACGGGGACTCCAGCGCCATGTACGACGCCTGGCAGGGGGTGGTCAGCGAGCTGACGGCCAAAATGGGGGAGCGGTCCGCCCTCCGGGCCGCCGACCTGAGCGAGAACAACCAGAAGGTGCTGGACAACAACCTGGCCCTCCAGCAGATCGAATATGACGAGATCGCCAAAATGGTGAACGAGTCCCAGGGGGGCATCGTGGCGGAGTTTGACGGCATCGTCACCGACCTCTCCCTGGTGGAGGGGGCCACCGTCAGCGCCGGCATGGACGCCGTCACCGTGGCCTCCACCGAGGGGGTGCTGCTGCGCTTTTCGGTGGGCAAATTCGACGTGGACCGCATCCAGGTGGGGCAGCCCGCCCAGGTCACCTTCGGCAGCAAGGAGCTCACCGGCACCGTCACCCATCTGGACGGCGCCGCCACCCTCCAGACCACCGGCACCACCACCAGCACCGTCCTCCAGGGGGAGATCACCGTGGAAGACCCGGACGGGGTGCTGAAGCTGGGGATGGACGCCGACGCCGACATCCTCACCGCCCAGGCCCAGGGGGCGGTGGCCGTCCCGGTGGAGGCGGTGAAGACCGACAAGGACGGGGACTATGTCTACACCGTGGCCCCCAGCGCCAACGCGGAGGAGGCCCAGGCCGGCATCTGGCAGCTCCGGAAGGTCTATGTCACCTCCGGCATTTTTGACGATTCCTATATCCAGATCACCCAGGGCCTTTCGGAGGGGGACCTGGTCTGCACCAGTCTTCCCTCCAGCGTGGAGGACGGGGCCCTGGTGACGGCGCTGCCCACCGGGGAAACCGCCGCCCTCCTGGCCCAGGAAGCCGCCCAGGCGGCCGGCGGCGAGGGGTGAGCCTATGTACATCCGTGAAAACCTGAAAATGGCGGTGGAGTCCATCCGGGCCAACCGGATGCGCTCCTTCCTCACCATGCTGGGCATCATCATCGGCATCATGTCGGTGATCATGATTATTTCCGCCGGCACCGGCGCCAAAAACACCATGATGTCCCAGGTGGAGGAGATCGGCGCCACCACCATCACCATCAATACCACCGGCAACGCCGACGTCACCGACCAGTTCACCCAGGACGACATCGCCGCCCTCCGGGAGATCCCCGGGGTGGCCGCCGCCAGCCCCCTGGGCAACGCCTACGCCTCGGTGAGCTACGGCCGCCATGAGAACTTCGGCTACGTCTACGCCGCCTCCCAGGACTTTGCCGCCATCCAGGGGGTGGACATGGTTTCCGGCCGGTTCTTCAATGAGGATGAATACAACTCCGAGCGGCGGGTGGTGGTCATCGACCACCTGACCGCCCAGAACTTCTTCGGCACCACCGACGTGGCGGGGCTGGAGCTCACCGTCTACGGCTCCTACGGCGACAAGGGGGCGGTGGGGATCAAGGCCCGGATCGTCGGGGTCTGCGAAAACCCCAACGG
>CAJFUT010000255.1 GCA_904420255.1 uncultured Angelakisella sp.
AAGGCCGCCAAAAAGGAGGGCGTCAAGCCCATCATCGGCTGCGAGGTGTATGTGGCCCCCCGGGGCCGCTTCGATAAGGACCCCATGAAGGACAAGCGCCCCTACCACCTGGTGCTCCTCTGCGAGAACAACACCGGCTACCAGAACCTTTCCTGGCTGGTGTCCCGGGGCTTCACCGAGGGGTTCTATGGCAAGCCCCGCATTGACCGGGAGCTGCTGGAAGGCCGCACCGAGGGGCTCATCTGCCTTTCCGCCTGCCTGGCGGGGGAGATTCCCCGGGCCCTGGCGGATGGGGACTACAGCCGGGCCAGGGAGGCCGCCCTCTGGTACCGGGACCAGTTCGGTCCGGAGAATTTCTTCATCGAGGTCCAGGACCACGGCATCCGGGAGCAGGCGGAGATCCTGCCGGGGCTGGTGCGGCTGGCGGAGGAGGTGGGGGTGGGCCTGGTGGCCACCAACGACTCCCACTACCTGCGCCGGGAGGACCACAAGATGCAGCATCTCCTCATCTGCATCCAGACCGGCCACACGGTGGACGAGGAGATGTCCCTGGAGTTCCCCACCCAGGAGTTCTATGTCAAATCCGGGGACGAGATGGCCCAGGTGTTCCAGAAGCTCCCCTCCGCCCTGGAAAACACGGTGAAGATCGCCCAGCGGTGCAATGTGGAGTTTGAATTCGGCAAAACCAAGCTCCCCCGGTTTGAGGCGCCGGATGGGGAGGACAACGACGCCTATTTCTTCCGCCTCTGCCGGGAGGGCCTCATCCGCCGCTACGGGGAGAATCCCCCGGCGGAGGCCCGGGAGCGGCTGGAGTACGAGCTTTCGGTGATCCAGAAGATGGGGTATGTCAACTACTACCTCATCGTCTTTGATTTCATCAACTACGCCCGGAGCGTGGGCATCCCGGTGGGGCCGGGGCGGGGAAGCGGGGCGGGGTCCCTGGCGGCCTACTGCATCGGCATCACCGGCATCGACCCTCTGCGGTTCGGCCTTCTCTTCGAGCGGTTCCTCAACCCCGAGCGGGTGAGTATGCCCGACTTCGATGTGGACTTCTGCTACGTCCGCCGCCAGGAGGTCATCGACTATGTGGTCCGCAAATACGGCGCCGACCACGTGGCCCAGATCGTCACCTTCGGCACCATGGCGGCCCGGGGAGCCATCCGGGACGTGGGCCGGGCCCTGGGGATGCCCTACCCGGCGGTGGACCAGGTGGCCAAGATGGTGCCCATGGAGCTGCACATCACCCTGGATAAAGCCATCGAGGGCTCCAAGGAGCTGCGGGACCTGGCCGCCGCCGACCCCCAGGTCCAGGAGCTGCTGGACATGGCCCGGAAGGTGGAGGGGATGCCCCGCCACGCCTCCACCCACGCCGCCGGGGTGGTGATCACCCACGACACGGTGGAAAGCTACGTCCCCCTGGCCAAAAACGACGACGCCATCGTCACCCAGTACACCATGACCACCCTGGAGGAGCTGGGGCTCCTCAAGATGGATTTCCTGGGCCTGCGGAACCTCACCGTCATCTCCGACACCGAAAAGATGGTCCGCCGGGAGGACCCGGGCTTTTCGGTGGACGCCCTCCCCCTGGACGACCCGGCGGTGTTCCGGATGCTGTCGGCGGGGGATACCGGCGGGGTGTTCCAGCTGGAATCCGGCGGGATGCGCCGGATGATCATGCAGCTCCAGCCCACCTCCATCGAGGACATCATCGCCGCCATCTCCCTCTACCGCCCCGGCCCCATGGAGTCCATCCCCAAGTATGTGGACTGCCGCCACCACCCGGAGCACGTCACCTACCTCACCGAGAAGCTCCGGCCCATTCTGGAGGTGACCTACGGCTGCATCGTCTACCAGGAGCAGGTGATGCAGATCTGCCGGGAACTGGCCGGCTACAGCTACGGTCAGGCCGACCTGGTGCGGCGGGCCATGAGCAAGAAAAAGGCCGACGTCATGGAGAAGGAGCGGGCCCACTTCCTGGAGGGCTGCCGGGCAAACGGCATCGGGGAATCGGCGGCCAGCCGCATCTTCGACGAGATGAGCTCTTTTGCCGCCTACGCCTTCAATAAGTCCCACGCCGCCGCCTACGCCATGGTGGCCTACCAGACCGCCTGGCTCAAGTGCCACCACCCC
>CAJFUT010000256.1 GCA_904420255.1 uncultured Angelakisella sp.
CCCCGCGCAGCGGATTCTTTGGCCACTTTCTTTTGGCCAAGAAAGTGGCATCCCCGGACCAGTGTCGCGAGCGGAACAAAAATAGAAAGAAGCCCTGCGCAGCAGAAAAACCCGAACCCCGGGCTGCGCGGCGCACCCACTTTCGCTCCCCGAAACATATCTCACGTCAGGGGCCGCCGGGCCCACCCGGCCCCGCCATTGAAAAGACCCCCGGGGACGTGTTATACTGATAATTCCAGATCGATTCAAAAACGCGCCGCCGGGCGGAGGGGAGGGGTAATATGGAGGGACAGGTCCGCGCGCCGGACCAGGAGCGGCGGATGGAAAGGCGGGCCCTTTCCCGGGCCCTTTCCGCCGTGGGGCTCACGCTGCTGCTGTACCTTTTGGCGGCCAGCTCCACCAGCCTGCCGGTGAACCTGCTGCGGCGGCTCTGGCAGGCGGAGGGGGTGGAGATCACCGCCTCCATGGCCCAGATGGTGAACATGGCCAGCTACGCCTATTCCATCCTGGTGCCCCTCCTTTTCCTGGCGCTGTTCCAGGGGCCCCGCCGGACGGGACGGCCCCTCTTCCCCCTGGGGCTGCCCCGGCGGGGGGTGTTCCTCCCCGCCCTGGGGGTCTGCCTGGGGGTCTGCACCACCTCCAACTACCTTTCCACCTGGCTTGCCATGCTCCTCCAGGAGAACTTCCCCGGCGCCCTCCCCTCCTACCAGGCCGCCATCCCCACCCGGGGGCTTCCCCTGGCGCTGGGGCTCATCTCGGCGGCGGTGCTGCCCGCCATCCTGGAGGAGCTGCTGTTCCGGGGGGCCATCCTCCAGGGCCTGCGGCCCTACGGGGACGGCTATGCCATCCTGCTGTCGGCCCTGGCCTTCGCCCTCTGCCACACCACGGTGCCCCAGCTCCTTCCCGCCCTGCTGGCGGGGCTCTGCTTCGGGTACTTTGCGGTGATGTCCGGCAGCCTCTGGGTCACCATTTTCATCCACTGCTTCTATAACCTCCTGGCGGCGGCGGTGGAGCTGGCCGGCTCCCTGGGAGGGGAGGAGATGCAGATGCTGGTTTCGGTTTCCATCTCCGCCGCTTCCCTCCTCTGCTGCCTCGGGGGCTTCCTGGCCCTCTGCCGCCGGTTCCGGGACGACCTGGGCCTCCGGGGACGCTACCGGGGGAGCCTCTCCCTGCCCCGGCGGTGGCTGGCCGCCGCCGCCAACCTGCCCCTGCTGCTGGCGGCGGTCCTCCTCTGCTGGACCACCTGGAGCCCCCTTCTGGAGGAGGTGCTGGCCCCATGACCGACGCCCTGCGCCGGGAGCGCGAGAGATGGATGTCCCTGGCCCTGGAGGAGGCCCGGCGGGCCGCCCGCAGGGGGGAGGTGCCGGTGGGAGCGGTGGTGGTCCGGGAGGGCCGGGTCATCGCCCGGGGGGGCAACACCCGGGAGGGGAAGGGCTCCCCCCTGGGCCACGCCGAGCTGGAGGCCCTCTCCGCCGCCGCCCGGGTGCTGGGGGGCTGGCGGCTGGATGGCTGCACCCTCTATGTCACCCTGGAGCCCTGCCCCATGTGCGCCGGGGCCTGCCTGGGGGCCCGGCTGGAGGCGGTGGTCTACGGCGCGGCGGACCCCGCCGCCGGGTGCCTTGGCTCCCGGATGAACCTCTTCGCCATGGACCTGGGCCCCTCCGGCCCGCCGCCCCGGATCGTCCCGGGGATTCTGGAGGAGGAGTGCGCCGCGCTGCTCCGGGATTTTTTCCAGCAGCGGCGGGGTGGCCCCCGCGGGCATTGACGTGAGATATGTTTCGGGGAGCGAAAGTGACTGCGCCGCGCAGCCTGGGCCTCCCCTTTTGCATCGCTGCGCCTTTTTGCGTCCGTAAGAGAAGCGCCTACGCTGCGCCGGTTTGTGCCCCGCTCCCTGAGCATATCACTCGGGATTCAAAAGGCGTTTTTTCATCAGCCCAAGTTGAGCGGCGCACCCGCTTTCGCTTCTTTCACCATTGCTAACGTGATCGCCCGCCGGGGCTCCCCGGCCGCCACTTTCTTGATCAAAAGAAAGTGGCCAAAGATTGACCAGGGAGGGCCCTGGACCCCTCTAAGGTGACAGGCTGTGCAGGGGGGCTCCGGCTTGGCCCGCCATTGGTTTCA
>CAJFUT010000257.1 GCA_904420255.1 uncultured Angelakisella sp.
GCCAGGCCGATGGTGCCGATGGTGCCCCAGGAGCCCAGGGCCAGGGAAACCAGGGCGCAGAGGGCCATGGATGTGAGGAGGAAAAACCGGGGCGTAATGAGCCGCAGCCCGTAATAGACCAGGGAAGGCACCACCCCCGCCTGGATCCACACGCCGATGAGGACGCCGATGAGGATGAGCAGGATCACCGAGGAAAGGGCATGGGTGATCCCCTGGATCATCCCGTCCTCGATCTCCTTCCAGGAAAAGCCGCAGGCCAGAGCCACCAGAGAGGCCCCGGCGCAGCCGATGAGCATGGGGATGTGGGGACTGCAGCCATACCGGAGGATGGCCAGGATCATCACCCCGGCCAGCAGGGCCATGGTCACCACGGCCGCCCCGAAGGTGGCCCTGGGCTCGCGCCTGGGGGCGGGGCTTTTCTTTCCCCTCATGGCTGGGAAAGGTCGTAGCGGACGTATTCCCCGGTGCAGGGGGTCCCCTTGCATATGTAAGCGCAGCCGCCCTTCAGGTCATAGATGGCGGAAGCGATGGTCTGCCAGACCCGGTCCTGGTCGAACTCCCCCAGGGGGAGGTGGGTGCAGACCGCCTCGATGCTGTCCGCCTCGGGGTAACGGTCCGGCGCGCCGGGATAGGTTTCGTGGTTTTTCAGGCACTCCATCAGGGAGGGGACATCCAGCTTCCCGCGCCGCTCCTCCAGCAGGCGGCGGAGCACCCCGTCCCGGAATTTCCGGCCCTTGTTGGTGCAGACCTCCGCCCCGGCCACCATATGGTTGGCGTGGGTGACGATGCCCTCCTCCGGGGAAAGGCAGTACACCCTGCCGGGGGTCACCTCCAGGTCGGCGGCCAGGTCCTCGGCGGAGGCCACCAGGTAGTTGCAGGAAACCCCTACCCGGGTCCCCTCGATCACCTGCCGGGCCGCCTCAAAGGACCGCTGGGCCAGGGCCCTGCGCCGGATGAAGGTGACGGGGGCGCCCACCTCGCCGGTGTCGTAGGTGGAGGTGAGGTTATTGGCGCAGACCCCCACACCGTGGTTATTGAGGCCGTTGCGGACCAGCTGCCCCGCCTCGGCCAGCCCCAGGATGCGGGTGCCCTGGCAGTCGTCGATGGAGATGACCACCGAATGGTCCTTGACCCAGGGTCGGTAGTCCCAATTCTGGACCATGTATACCCTGCCCCCGGCGGCCGCCTGGGAAAGGATGGCGCCGGTGGTGCATTCGGAGGGCTGGGGGAGCTTCTTCTTCAGCTTCAGAATCTCATAGCGGCAGTTGAGGGCCAGGATTTCCTCCAGGGCCCGGCCGCTCCCCGCGGCGATGCCCCGGGCCTCCGCCAGCTCCTGAGGGAAGTCACGCTCCAGCAGGGGCAGGTAGAGGGCGGATTTTTCGGTGATCTCCTCCCAGGACTTGGCCATGGACTTCCGGAAATGGCGCCGGTAGCCCTCGATGCCCCGGGCGATCAGCTCCGCGGCCTGCTCCCCGTACTGGATCCCCCTCTCATAGGGATCCGCCGACTTCATCTTCACCAACAGGAACTGCTCCATTTTTCGACCCCTCGCCTTCCCAGTATCAGCATTTGCAACAATAAACCTCTATTTGGTTTATTTGTTTTATTGATTTCATTATATTTTGGCTGATCCTGGAAAGCAAATATCAAATAGCTGTTTTATATAACTTTGGGTTATGGTATAATAGCTTCAAAAGAAGCGATTATACCAATTTTTCAAAGCCCTTTTCCTCGTCCCCTTCGGGAGCAGCCGGAAAAGATGGCAGGTTGGAACAATCGCTGCAAACGCCGTGGACAAGGGAGGGTTGATATATCCATATGCTGGATTTGAAGGATATTGACTATGTGCTGGCGGTAGCCCAGTACCAGAATGTTTCCCAGGCGGCCAAATCCCTCTTTATTTCCCAGCCGGCCCTGAGCAAATACATCGCCAACCTGGAAAAAAGGCTGGGGGTCCCCCTTTTCAACCGCAGCGGCAGACAGCTTGCCCTCACCGCCGCCGGGGAGCAGTATGTGAAATACGCCCGGGAGATCGCCCGCTCGGCGGACAGCCTCCGGGAGGCCCTGGAGCAGATCTCCCTCCAGCAGGCCAGCAGCCTGGCGGTGGGGGTGGTCCGCAGCGGCTGGCAGCAGGAGATGCCCGGCATCGTCAACCAGCTGCGGGACCGCTACCCCGACGCCACCTTCCACATCACCGACACCCTTTCCATTGAGCTGGAGCGCAAGGTGCTGGACTCCATCTTCCACCTGGGCCTCACCACCCTGCCTCCCCAGCTTCCGGGGCTGGAATCGGTGGCCATCGAGCGGAACCACGTCCTCCTGGCCGTCCCCGCGGGCAGCCCCCTGGCCAGGCGGGGGGTGGCCCGGGAGGGGCTCCCCTTCCCCTGGATCGACCTGCATTACTTTGAAAACTGCGACTACGTCATCCAGGACAAAAACTGCCGGATGCGGATGATCGCCGACGAGGTGTTCCGCCAGGAGGGCTTCACCCCCAAGGTGCGCCTCACCACCCAGAGCACCTTTTCCGCCATGGAATACGCCTCCTCCGGGGTAGGGGTCTGCATGATTACCGACGACTACATCTCCCGGGCGCCGGCGGCGGGAAGGCTGCGGTACTTCTGTGTGGGGGAGCCGGTGGCCTGGGCCTCCTTCGGCGCCATCTACCGCAAGGGGGTGGCCCTCTCCCCCCTGGCCAGGGACTTCATCCGCCTCTGCAAGGCCGCCGGCAGGCGGCGCACGGAGCAGGGCATCCCCTGAACCGTCCCAGAGAGAAATGGGGCCGCCCCCGCCCCGCAGCCATAAAGCAAGCATCCACAGGTCAGCCGGGTCCGGGTAACCTATGGATGCTTTTGTTTTGGGATAGCCGGGGGTCAATCCCGGCCTATGGCGCCGTCCTTCAGGAGCTTGTATTCCATGGAATCCCGGAGGGCCTGCCAGCTGGCGTCGATGATGTCGGCGGAGCAGCCCACGGTGGTCCAGGTGGAAACCCCGTCGGTGGACTCGATGATAACCCGGACGGTGGCGGCGGTGGCCATGTGCCCCTCCATCACCCGCACCTTGTAGTCGATGAGGCGCACCTGGGAAAGCTCCGGGTAGAACACCTCCAGGGCCTTCCGCAGGGCCACGTCCAGGGCGTGGACCGGGCCGTCCCCCTCGGCGGAGGTCATCTCCACGCTGTCCCCCACCTTCACCTTCACAATGGCGGAACAGCAGCGGTCCAGGTTCACCGCCGGCTGCTCCCCCAGGGTCTTGAAATACTCCAGGGTGAAGGCGGGGCGGTAGCGGCCCAGCTCCTTGAGGGCGAACAGCTCGAAGCTGGCGGCGGCGGATTCAAAGGCGTAGCCCTGGTATTCCTTCTCCTTGAGCTTTTCAATCAGCTCCGCCGTCACCGGGCTGTCCCGGGTGATGGAGCTGTCCAGCTCCGAGATGCGGTTGGCCACGGCGGTGCGCCCGGCAAACTCCGAAAGGAGGAGGTGCCGGTTGTTCCCCACCGCCTCCGGGGTGATATGCTCAAAGGAATGGGCGTTTTTGCTCACCCCGTCCACGTGCATCCCCCCCTTGTGGGAGAAGGCGCTTTTGCCCACATAAGGCATATTGGCGGGAAGGGCCAGGTTGGCCACCTCGGCGATATACCGGGCGGTTTTGCCCAGGCGGACCATCCGCTCCGGCGGGATGCAGTGGTAGCCCAGCTTCAGCTGGAGATTGGGGATGACGGTGGAAAGGTTGGTGTTGCCGCACCGCTCCCCGAAGCCGATATAGGTCCCCTGGACCTGGACCGCCCCCGCCTCCACCGCCGCCATGGCGGCGGCCACGGCGCAGCCGGTGTCGTTGTGGGCGTGGATCCCCACCGGCACCTCCAGAAGCTCCACAATCTCCCGGGTGACCCGGGCGATCTCCTCCGGGAAGGTGCCGCCGTTGGTGTCGCAGAGGACCACCCGCTCCGCCCCGGCCTCCTGGGCCGCCAGCACTGCGCCCCGGGCGCAGTCCGGGTCGCTGCGGTAGCCGTCGAAGAAGTGCTCCGCGTCAAAGATGACCCGCCTGCCCCGCTGCCGGAAAAACCGGACGGTGTCCCGGATCATGGCCAGGTTCTCCTCCTGGGTGGTGCGCAGCACGTCCCGGACGTGGAGGTCCCAGCTTTTGCCGAAGATGGACACCCAGAGGGTCCCCGCCGAAAGGAGGGCGGCGCAGTTTTCGTCCTCCTCCACGGAAATCCCCTTTTTCCGGGTGGCCCCGAAGGCCACCAGCTGGGTATGTTCCGCCGGCAGCTCCCCCGCCCGGCGGAAAAACTCCATATCCTTGGGGTTGGAGCCGGGGTTCCCCGCCTCCACAAAGTCGATGCCCAGGCGGCAGAGCTTCCGGGCGATGTTCACCTTGTCCTCCAGGGAAAAGCTGATCCCCTCCCCCTGGGCGCCGTCCCGGAGGGTGGTGTCGAAAATCTCGATGTGCTTCGCGGCCACGGGCATCCCCTCCTTTACTGGGCGATGATTTTGTTGACGGCGTTGAGGTAAGCCTTGATGCTGGCCTCAAAAATATCGGTGGAGAGGCCCCGGCCGGTGACGGTGTGGTCCCCCTTCTTGAGCTTCACCACCACCTCGCCCTGGGCGTCCTCCCCCTCGGTGACCGAGTGGATGTTGTAGTTCACCAGCTGGTAGCCCACCTTGACGATGCGGTCGATGGCCTTGAAGGCGGCGTCGATGGGGCCGTCCCCCCGGGCCACGTGCTCGATCTCCTCCCCGTCCCGGATCAGCTTCACCACCGCTGTGGCGGAGATGACGGTGCCGCTGTTGACCACAAAGCTGTGGAGGCGGTAGGTTTCCGGGATGGAGTAGCCGGAGGAGGCCACAATGGCCTCGATGTCCTTGTTGGTCACCGTCTTTTTCCGGTCCGCCAGGGCCAGGAAGCGGCTGAACGCCTTCTCCAGGGCGTCCCCGGGGAGGCTGTAGCCCAGCTCCTCCACCCGCTGGACAAAGGCGTGCTTGCCGGAATGCTTCCCCAGCACCAGGTCGTTGTCGTAGATGCCGATGGTATCCGGGGACATGATCTCGTAGGTGAGGGGGTTCTTCAGCACCCCGTGCTGGTGGATCCCCGCCTCGTGGCTGAAGGCGTTGCGGCCCACCACCGGCTTATTGGGGGGGATCTTCTGGCCCACCACGGTGGACACCAGGCGGCAGGTGCGGTAAATCTGCCGGAGGTTCAGGCTGGTGCCCATCCCCAGGTATTCCCGGCGGGTATCCAGAGCCATGACCACCTCCTCCAGGGAGGCGTTGCCGGCCCGCTCCCCGATGCCGTCGATGGTCACCTCCGCCTGGCCCGCCCCGGCCCGGAGGGCGGCCAGGGTGTTGGCCACCCCCATGCCCAGGTCGTTGTGGCAGTGGACCGAAAGGGTGATGGCGCCGCCGCCCCGGAGGTTCTGCTTCAGCCAGGAGATGAGGTCGTACATTTCCCAGGGGGTGGCGTAGCCCACCGTATCCGGCACGTTGATGGTGGTGGCCCCGGCGTCCACCGCCGTATTCAGGGCGGTGAGGAGGAACTCCCGGTCGCTGCGGGTGGCGTCCTCGGCGGAAAACTCCACATCGGGGCAGAGGGCGCGGGCATAGGAAACGCTGTCCCGGATCATCTCCAGGGCCTTTTCCCGGGTGATGCCCAGCTTCTCCCTCAGGTGGAGGTCGCTGGTGGCGATAAAGACATGGAGCCGGGGCTTTTTGGCCTTTTCCAGGGCACGGGCCGCCGCGTCGATATCCCCCCGCACCGACCGGCAGAGGGCGGCCACCGTGGGGGCGGAAACCGCCTCCGCCACCATCCGCACCGCCTCAAAGTCGTCGGGGGAGGAAACCGGGAAGCCGGCCTCGATGATATCCACCCCCAGCCGTTCCAGCTGGCGGGCCAGGTCCACCTTCTCCCGGGGGTTCATGGTGCAGCCGGGGGCCTGCTCCCCGTCCCGCAGGGTGGTGTCAAAAATACGGATGGTCCTCATTCTGCCGTCCTCCTCGTTTCGCAAAAATGCGGTTTTGGTTCATTGTATCACATTCCGGCGGGAAATAAAAGGCTCCCCCGCCCGTTTCCCCCGGCCGCCGTTGACAAACCCCTCCCCAGGGGGCTACAATAAGGCAGAACGCCGGCGACAGCATCCCGGCAAATCCCCCCAGAAAGGAGCCCCTATGACAAAAAAAGAGAGAGCCGCCCAGTGCATCGCCCTGCTGGAGGAGAAATACCCGGGGGCCCAATGCTCCCTGGAATACGAAAAGCCCCATGAGCTGCTGATTTCGGTGCGGCTGGCCGCCCAGTGTACCGACGCCCGGGTCAACATGGTCACCCCCGTCCTATTCGGGCGCTTCCCCACGGTGGAGGCCCTGGCAAACGCCCCGGTGGAGGAGGTGGAGGAGTGCATCAAATCCTGCGGCCTTTATAAAACCAAGGCCCGGGACATTGTGGCCTGCTGCAAAATGCTGGTGGAGCAGTACGGCGGCGTGGTGCCGGACACCATCGAGGAGCTGGTGAAGCTCCCCGGCGTCGGCCGCAAAACCGCCAACCTGGTGGTGGGGGACGTCTACGGCAAACCCGCCATCGTCTGCGACACCCACTGCATCCGCATCACCAACCTCCTGGGCCTCGCCGACAGCAAGGACCCCGCCAAGGTGGAGGAGCAGCTCCGGCCCATCCTCCCCCCGGAGAAGTCCAACGACTTCTGCCACCAGCTGGTGCTTTTCGGCCGAGAGGTGTGCATCGCCCGGCGCCCCAGGTGCCAGGACTGCTGCCTTTTCGGCCTCTGCCTCCACAGCCCCGCCAAAACCGCAGGGTGACCATCCCCAAGAGAGAAAACCGCCGGACACGGCCCAGGGGCCGCACCCGGCGGTTTTTCATTTCACGATGGAATCAGCGGTTATTGAGCATCCGGATGATGTCGCTCAGGTCGATGTCGTCCCCGCCGTCGGAGCCGCCGTCCAGGCCATCCAGGAGGGAGCCGCCCTCGGCGCTTTCCTCCTGGCCTTCCTGGGAAGCAGGGGCGGCCTTGGCAGGCTCCGCCTTCTCCCCGGCCATGGAAGGGACGGTGGGGATGCTGTAGCCCGATTCGTGGTCGAAGTCGGTGGCGATGACGGTGATGCAGATCTCGTCCTCCAGGCTTTCGTCAAAGGCCACGCCCCAGATGAGGTTCACATCCTCGGCGGCGGCATCGTGGATCATGGCGGAGGCGTTGTTGATGTCCTTCAGGTCGATGTTGGGGGGGACCAGGAAGTTGACGATAACCCCCCGGGCCCCGTTGATGGAGGTTTCCAGGAGGGGGGAGGTGATGGCGTCCTTGGCGGCCTTCTCCGCCTTCCCTTCCCCGCTGGCCCGGCCGATGCCCATATGGGCGTAGCCGGCGTCCTTCATCACCGAGGTGACGTCGGCGAAGTCCAGGTTGATGACCCCCTTGATGTTGATGAGGTCGGAGATGCTCTGGACCGCCTGCATCAGCACCTCGTCCGCCGCGGCGAAGGCGTTGAGGAAGGTGATGTCGGGGTTGATGGTGCGCAGCCGCTCGTTGGGGATCACCAGGAGGGCGTCCACCTTCTCCTTCAGCCGGGTGATCCCCTCCTGGGCCTGGTTGATGCGGCGCTTGCCCTCAAACTCAAAGGGCTTCGTCACCACGCCGATGGTGAGGATGCCCATGTCATGGGCGATCTCCGCGATGACGGGAGCCGCCCCGGTGCCGGTGCCGCCCCCCATGCCGGCGGTGATGAAAACCATATCGGTGCCCTTGAGGGCCGCCGTGATCTCCTCCTTGCTCTCTTCGGCGGCCTTCTGCCCCTTGGTGGGGTCGCCGCCGGCGCCCATGCCGCGGGTGAGCTTGTCCCCAATGTGGAGCTTATAGGTGGCGCTGGAAAAACGGAGGGCCTGGATGTCGGTATTCACCGAAACAAATTCCACGCTGCTCATTCCGCTGTTGCACATATGGTCCACAGCGTTGCCGCCGCCGCCGCCCACGCCGACGACCTTGATGGCGACAACCTTGCTGAAATCATTATCCAGATCAATGCTCATCTTCATGATCCCACTTCCTCCGCTCGCTGGATTTTTGTGAGCCCCTATTAAATTATAGTAGCAGATTTTCCCTCTGGAATCAACCTTTCCCGGCC
>CAJFUT010000258.1 GCA_904420255.1 uncultured Angelakisella sp.
CGGACCGCCTTGAAGCCGGTCTCCATGTCCTTGACGATATAGCCGCCCATCCACATCTCGTCGGGATAGTAGGGGAACAGCTTGACGGTGACCTCGGTGATGAAGGCGAGGCCGCCCTCGCACCCCAGGAAAAGGTGGCGCAGATCGGGACCGGAGGCTCTTCTGGGGACATTGCGGATCCGGATGATCCGCCCGTCCGGCATCACCGCCTCGAGGCCGCAGAGCATATCCTCAATGCCGCCGTAGTATGTAGAGAACTGGCCGATGCTCCGGGTCGCCACCAGACCGCCCATGAACGCCACCGGCTGGGATTGGGGGCTGTGGCCGGTGGTGAGGCCCTCCTTGCGCACCAGGTCCTCCAGAACATGAAGGGGAACACCGCACTCGCAGGTGGCCATCATGTTGTAGGTATCAATCTTGAGGATTTTGTTCATGGGCGCGCCGTCCAGGATGATGGTATTGGGGTCCCGGACCTCCAGCAGGCCCTCGCCGGAGGAAGTACCGGTGCGGGGAATAACGTTGATGTCATTCTCGTTGCAGTACTTCAGAACCTTGGAAACCTCCTCGGTGTTGTGGACGTCCACCACCGCGATGGGCAGCGGATTGGTGTAGACCCCAAAGGCTTTGGCGAAGGTGCGGTTCAGCCCCTCCCCACCCTTCAGCGCCGCCTCGTCGGTGTGGACGCTCTCCACACCCACCAGGGCGGCAAGATCTTCAATTGCCTTTTCTTTGAGTACATGCATAGGTCTTCTCCTCCGTTTATTCTTGTTTTTTCCCTTCCGGGAATTCTTACCGAAATTCACTCAGCCGCGGGGCTTCTGCTCGCTTTTGGGGACCCAGGTGGGATCCACCGATTTGTAATAGGCGTAGGTTTTCTCCACTGCCTTCCGGTTGCCTTTCTCCAGCGTCTCCCGGGTAATGAGCCCCCGGGCGATGAGGTACTCCTCCAGCCGGGCGGAGGCGGGGCGGTAGGGCGGGCAGCCCGGGGCCAGCAGGCCCTTGTTCTCCAGCAGCATCCGGTTGCGCAGTTCCTTCACCTTCCCGGTGGCGGCGCAGGCGCAGTCCCCAAAGACCACCACGTTGTCCAGGTCGCAGGTCAGGGGACCGGGGATCTTCGGATCCGACCCGACCAGCAGCATGAAATTCCGATCTTTGAAGAGGGAAAGGGTCCTGGCGATGCCGGCGGCCAGCCCCCAGCACTGCTTGCAGGCGCCGCCGATGCGCACGTCCACATTGGGGTAAAGGCCGGTGAGCCGCCGGTCGATGGGGACCTTGTAGGAAACGGGGAGATCGAAAACCTCCCGCACCTGGCTGATGGGGGGGCCGACGATCTCGATGTTGGCGAGGTCCCCGTTGCCGATGCCGTCGTACTGGGCCAGGCGGGTGGTGGCCACCAGCATCACGTCGTCGATGCCCATGCAGGCGGTGGCCACGGCGTCCGCCGCCACCACGTCGGTGCTGGCGATCAAAAGGTTCATGGGGTGGGGCACCCCGTGCTCCCCGGCGCCGTTGCTCTCCATGGCGATGAGGCCGTCGATGAGGGTCAGGTCCGGCTTGCGGATTTTGAAGATATCCACGATCTTCTGCTCGAAATCGTCCCGGTGGGCGTAATACTTCTGGGCGTCGTCCAGAATCCCCTGGAAGTTTTTCAGCCCCAGGGTCACCAGGGTCATGGCGTGGGTCTTCATACAGGCCAGGTCGATGAGGACGTCGCAGTCGTAGAGGGTCCTGGGATAGTTGATCTCCCCGATGTTCTTCCCCCCGGGGACCGGGACGGTGACCCGCTGGTCGTCCTCCAGGCAGAGGACCTCGGCCCCCGCCGCCTGGGCGGCCTCCCGGATTCCCATTTCCTCCAGGACAAAATCGGTGGACTGGCCCCGGCCCAGCTTGGTGCCCACGCTGACCGCCTCACAGAGCACCACCCGGCCCGCGCCGGCCGCCTTGAGGGCCTTGATGAAGGAATACACCACCCGACGGTCCACAATCACCGGGGGCGGATAGGGGGCGAAGAAGTTGCCCTTGATGGCTACAAAATCCCCCGGGCTGACGATCTTCCCCAGCCCCCCCAGCTGCTCCAGCGCCTGGTTGACCATTTCGTCAATCCGGGCGGCGTCGGGCGCCGAAGGGTTTTTCACAATGGACACAACCGATTTTCCCATTTCTCCCGCTCCTTTCGACCGATTCCCCTTATAATTTACAGAATATTGTATATTGACTAGGCAAAATTGCCGCTGCCTGGAATTCCCCCACCCCGGATGGCCGCGGCAAAGCCGGAACCTTTCCGAGCCTGTGAGCCGGAAGGCTTTTCAGCCTTCCTTTTGACGGCCTTCCCCACCCGGCGCCCCTTTCCGGCATTTGAGGCCGCCAAAAGAATCATTATACTGTATTTTGTAAATTACTGCTGAAATAAGTGCCCCTGCCGCTCCCCCGGCCAAACCGCCGGCGGGAGCATCTCTGACGGGGCAAATATGTACCTTTTTCCGTAAATTCCCGGGAAGCCGGCGGGGGTCCCCCCTCCCGGAGGCATCCCCCGAATCACCGGAATCGCTTTTTCATTTTACCGTATACTGTAATTATTACACTGCCATTATAGCACGCTCTCCCCTGCGGTACAAGGAAAAGTTGCGGGCCTCCGTCGTTTTCATATGTCTGCCTAAGGAACGGCGGAAAAATTTGTATAGGATCGCCAAGGATTCCCGCCGGCCCGGCGCCTTTAAAAGAAGGAGGACTCCCGCTCCCCCGAAAGGATTTCCTTCTGGAGCCGCGCCGCCCTTTGGGGGTCGATGGCCTTCCGCAGCAGCCGCGCCAGGCCGTAGTTATCCCGTTTCACCACCAGGATGGGCAGGGTGCTGTCCCGGTCGTAGCCCAGCTTCTCCAGGGAACAGATATGGTATGGGAAATGGTAGCCCCTGCGCTGGAAGGCC
>CAJFUT010000259.1 GCA_904420255.1 uncultured Angelakisella sp.
GCCCGAAGGGCGAAGGAAATTGCGTGCCAGCGGGGGCTACCCCGCCCCCGGCCGCTCTTTGTCACTTTCTCTCGGCAGAGAAAGTGAAGCCCGGGGTCGCGCTGCGACCGGAGCAAACTATATAAGGGAAAATCCGGCGGGACAAAAAAAGAGTGGGACACAAACTGACGATTCGCAAACCGTGCCTCACGGACAAAAAAGCCCGGCGGCGCACTGGAGTAGTAGATAGAAAGGCGCCTCCCTGTGAGCGGTGTGCCCACAGGGAGGCCCTTTTGTGGTTCTTGGGGGTTATTCCACCGTCACCGACTTTGCCAGGTTCCGGGGTTTATCCACGTCGCAGCCCCGGAGGATGGCGGCGTTGGCGGCGATGAGCTGGATGGCGATGACCACCAGAAGGGGGGCGAAAAGGCCGTCCTCCACCCGGGGGAGGCGGATGACCTGGTCGCAGGCCTCGGGATCGGCCGGGAGGCCCTCCAGGGTCACCAGCAGGACCCGGCCGCCCCGGGCCTTCACCTCCCGGATGTTGCTGAGGGTCTTGGGCAGCAGCTCCTTCTGGGTGGCCAGGGCGATGACGGGGGTCCCCGGGGTCACCAGGGAGATGGTGCCGTGCTTCAGCTCCCCGGCGGGGATGGCCTCGCTGTGGATGTAGCTGATCTCCTTGAGCTTGAGGCTCCCCTCCTTGGCCAGGGCGTAGTCCAGCCCCCGGCCGATGTAAAAGAGGCTCTGGACCTCGGTGAGGGTCCGGGCGTATTCCTCCATCCGGGGGGCCAGCTCCAGGGCCCGGGGCACCAGGGCCACCGTGTCCAGCAGCCCCCGGCAGAGCCGCCGCTGCTCCGCCTCCGGCAGGCCCTTCTCCCCCGCCGCCAGGATGGCCAGGAGGATCATCACCCCCACCTGGACCGAATAGGCCTTGGTGCTGGCCACGGCGATCTCCGGCCCGGCGTAGGTATAGACGCAGTAATCCGCCTCCCGGGAGATGGTGGAGCCCACCACGTTCACCACCGCCACCACCGGGACCCCCCGCTCCTTATAAAGCCGCAGGGCCGCCAGGGTGTCGGCGGTTTCCCCCGACTGGCTGATGACGATGACCGCCTCCCCGGGGGTGGGGATGGGGTTGCGGTACCGCAGCTCCGAGGCCACCTCCACCTCCACCGGGATCCGGGCCTCCCGCTCGATCATGGCCTTGCCGATCATCCCGGCGTAGAGGGCGGTGCCGCAGGCGGTGATGGTGAGCTTGGTGACATCCCGGAAAAAGCCCCTGGGCAGCTCCGCCGAAAGGTCCGGCAGTCCGTCCCGGATCCGCCCCTGGAGGGTGTCCTCCAGGGCCCGGGGCTGCTCGTGGATCTCCTTGAGCATGAAGTAATCATAGCCGTCCTTCCGGGCGGCGTCCACCGACCAGCGGGCCAGCTGCTCCTCTTTTTCCAGGGGGGAGCCGTCCTCCAGCCGGAAGAACCGGGGCGCCCCCCCGGTGAGAACCGCCAGCTCCCCCTCCTCCAGGAGGAAGTAGCGCCGGGTGTGGTCCAGGACGGCGGGGAGGTCGGAAACCAGGTAGCCCCCGTCCTCATCCACCGCGGCGATGAGGGGGCTGCTCTTGCGGACGCCGTAGACCTCCCCGGGCCGCCCGTCAAAGAGCATCACAAAGGCGTAGGCCCCTTCGATCCGCCGGAGGGCGGCGCGGATGGCCTCCGCCGGGTCGCCGGCGTAGCAGCTGTCAATGAGGGCGGCGGCGATCTCGGTGTCGGTCTGGGACCGGAAGGTGTAGCCCTTCCCCAGCAGCTCCTCCCGGAGCTGGGCGTAATTCTCGATGATGCCGTTATGTACCAGGGTCACCCGGCCCTGGCGGTGGGGGTGGGCGTTCTGATCGGTGGGGCTGCCGTGGGTGGCCCACCGGGTGTGGCCGATGCCGCAGGCGCCGGGGTGCTCCTCCTGTTCCGCCAGGCGGCGGAGGTTCTCCAGGCGGCCCTGGGCCTTGATGACCCGGACGCTCCCTCCCTCCCAGAGGGCCATCCCCGCCGAATCATAGCCCCGGTACTCCAGGTTGGAGAGGGC
>CAJFUT010000260.1 GCA_904420255.1 uncultured Angelakisella sp.
CATGGGGTCCTTATCGAAGCGGCCCCGGGGGGCCACATACACCTCGCAGCCGATGATGGGCTTGACGCCCTCCTTTTTGGCGGCCTTGTAAAAATCCACCGCGCCGTACATCACCCCGTGGTCGGTGACGGCTACGGCGGTCTGCCCCAGCTCCTTCACCCGGGCCACCAGCTCCCCCAGCTTGCAGGCGCCGTCCAGGAGGCTGTATTCGCTGTGAACATGGAGATGCACGAAATCGGTCATGATGTCTTTCCTTTCTACGGGCCGGCGCCCCGGTCAGGCGTCGGGGTTGACAATGGGGCTGTCGGCCCCGGTGACCTCCACCTGGAAGCAGTCCCGGTACTCGCTGGTTTCCAAATATTCCTCCAGAGCCGGGTACATCTGATGGACGGTGATGACGATATAGCCGCCCTGCTCGCCCCCGGAGCTGATGTTGGCAACGATTTCCTCATCGGTGTCCCGCAGGGGGTCGGCCATGGCCCGGTAATCTTCATAGGCGGCGTCCAGCTCCGCCCGGGAATGGGCCGTTTCCAGGTACTCCACCCGCATCTGGGGGCCGTCGTAGGCTTCCACCGCCTCCCGGGCGGCTTCCAAATCAGGGGCGGCGATCCCCAGGCCCAGCTGGTCGTCGGTGTAGTAGAAGTAGGTGTACCCCTCCGGCCCCAGGGCTTCCTCCAGATAGCTTGTCAGGGCCTGGCGGGTCTGGTCCAGGGTCCGCCGCTCCTCATCGGTCATCTCCTCCCAGGTGGGCTCCCCAGGGGCGGGCTCCACCTTGGAGGACGGCTCCGGGGCGGGCTCAGACGGCGCGGAAGAAGCCGGGGCTTCCTCCTCCGGCGGGGCCTCCTCCGAAGAAGAGGCGGGGGCAGGCTCCTCCTCCGGGGCGGGCTCCGGGGCCTCTTGCCCGGCGCCGGACTGGGAGGAAGGGGAAGGGGCCGGGGACTGGGCCGGCTCTCCCGGGGCGCAGGCGGCAAGCAAAAGCAGGGACAGCACCAGGGCGCAGAACTTTTTACTCAGCATTGTGATCTTCTCCTTTCCGGCCTCCCCGCACCAGGCGGAACAGGGCTTCCGCCGTTTCCGCCGGGGTCAGGGAGGTGACGTCCAGCTTGATGGTATCCATTTTTTCATACAGGGGCAGCCGGGCAAGGCTGGCCTCGGCGGCCCCTGGGCGGCGGAGTCCCGCGGCCACATCCCTCTCCACCCGCCGGCGCAGCTCCTCCGGGGAGGCGGTGAGGGAAACGCTCCAAAGGCGGAAGCCCTGCCCGGGGAGCCTGTCCAGAAGGCTTTGGATGATCCCGTCGTGGTCCATGACCCAGCAGAACACCACCGCCTCAAAGCCGGAATTATCCAAAAAAGCCCGCAGCAGATGGGCGATGTTCCCCAGCACCATGGCCTTGTTTTCCTCGTTCACCACAAAGGGGGCCATATCCCAGCACCAGTCCCCGTCCAGAAAGGCCGCCGGGGCCAGCTTGTCCCGGAGCAGCCGGGCGGCGGTGGTCTTCCCCACCCCCATGGGCCCGCCCAGAAAAATCAAATCCTTCATTTTGCCTCCCGCATCAACAAAGCGGCGCAGCTACCGGCGCCTCTGTCTCTGTGGCTCACGGACCCGGCGGCCCGCCCTCCCGAAAGAGCGGCGCAGATGCCGGCGCCTCTGTGTCCGCAGCTCACGGACCCGGCAGCCCGGCCTGCCGAAAGAGCGGCGCAGATGCCGGCGCCTCTGTGTCCGCAGCTCACGGACCCGGCGGCCCGGCCTGCCGGGCCAGCTCCGCGATGCGGCGGAGGCGGTGGTTGACGCCGGAGCGGGAAAGCCCCAGCCGCTGGGCCAGCTCCCGGAGGGAAAAATCCGGGTTCTCCAGCCGCAGGGCGCAGAGCTCCCGCAGCTCCTCGGGGACAGCCTCCAGCCCCCTGTCCCCCATAATGGCCCGGATGTCCCGAATCTGGCTCTCCGCCGCCGAGAGGGCCTTGTCGATGTTGGCGCTGTCGCAGTTGGCGGCGCGGTTGGCCACATTCCGCCGCTCCTTGAGGATTTTCACATTCATCACCTCAAGGCTCATGCGGGGGCAGCTCATAAAGGTGAGGAGGTCCTCCATCTGCTCGCTGTCGTGGGTGTAGATGAGGGGCAGCCCCCGGCGGGAGGCCACCTTGGGCTGGAAGCCCACCTCCTCCAGGATGCCGGTGAGGACCGGGGCGGCCTCGGCCCGGGGGACGGCGAATTCCAGATGGTACTTCCGCTCCGGGTCGGCAAGGCTGCCGCAGGCCAGGAAGGCCCCGCCCACAAAGGCGGCGGCCCCCTCGTCCCCGCCCAGCAGCTCGTAGGTGATCCCCTCGGGGTAGAGCATGGCGAAGTGGTTCAGAAGGCTCCGGCGGTCGGCGGCGGAATCCACCCGCACCCGGAAGGCGGACTGGCTCCCGGCGGCCTCTTCCCGGGTGGTGACGGTCCCGGTGAGGGGGACCGCCCGGCCCACGGTGGAAACATAGTACCGGGCCACCTCCCGCTGGCGGGTGACAAGGCCGATGCTCCCCACCCCGAAGCTCCTGCCGAACAGCAGAAGGCCGTAGCCCTGCTGGTTTTTGAACCGGGCCCGGAGCTGGCGGTTCTCCATAATCTCCCGCTTCACCATTTCAGTATAGGACATTGGCTGCATCGCCTTTCCCGTCGTTATCTTGATTCTCCAGTAACTCGGACTTCCGGCTCCAGAACAAAGCCGGTCTTTTCCTCGACGATTTTCTGGACCCGCCGGATCAGCTCCAGGACGTCGGCGCAGGTGGCGCCCCCGGCGTTGATGACAAAGCCGGCGTGCTTCTCGCTCACCATGGCGCCCCCCACCCGGAAGCCCTTGAGGCCGCACTGGTCGATGAGGGCGGCGGCGTAGGCCCCCTGGGGGCGCTTGAAGGTGCTGCCGGCGCTGGGCCATTCCAGGGGCTGCTTTTCCCGGCGGCGGCGGTAAAACTCCTCCATGCCGGCGGCGATGGCCCCCGGGTCCCCGGGGGTGAGGGCAAAGAGGGCCGACAGGATGACGCAGCCCTTCCCGGTGAAGAAGCTGCGGCGGTAGCCGAATTCCAGCCCCTCCCCGGAAAGGGTGCGGAGCTCCCCCGCCTCGTCCAAGTATTCCACCGATTCCACCACGTCCCGCAGCTCCCCGCCGTAGGCGCCGGCGTTCATATAGACGCCGCCCCCCACCTGGCCGGGGATGCCGTAAGCGAACTCCAGGCCGGCAAGGCCCGCTTCCTGGGCGGCCCGGCAGACCGCCATCAGGGAGGCGCCCCCCTGGGCCCGGAGCTTTTCCCCCTCCCGGCGGACGGCAGAGAGCTTCTCCATGGAAAGGACCACCCCGGGGATGCCCCCGTCCCCCACCAGGAGATTGGAGCCCTTCCCCAGGACGAACCAGGGGACCCCCGCCTCCCGGGCGGCCGTCAGCACCCGCCGGACCTCCTCCGGGTCCCGGGGGGTGACAAAAAGGCGGGCGGGGCCGCCGATGCGAAAGGTGGTGTGGCGGGACATGGGTTCCCCCGCCAGGCAGGGGATCCCTTCCCCCTGGAACTGGGAAAACAGCTTTTCGGCAGCTTCCATCGCTTCTCCTCCGGCCTCCCCGGGCAGCGCCGGGGGCATATTACTCCTCCGGCAGGTCCGGGATCTCCCTGCGGCTGCAGAGCCAGTCCCGGAACCGCCGGTAGCTGCTGTTGAGGACCTGCTCCTCGGGGATGCCCACTTCCTCCGCCAGGGCGGCGCTCCAGTCCACCCGGCCCACAGCGGTGGCAAAGTGGGCGTCGCTGGAGAGGACCACCGGCACCCCCATCTCCTGGCAGAGCCGGGCGACGGTCCGGCAGTTCACCTCCGAGCCGGGGCGGCTCACCTGGGAGGATGCGTTCAGCTCCACCGCCTTCCCGTTTTCCCGGAAGGCCCGGATCACCTTTTCGTAGTCCATGGAGAACCGGGGATCCCCCAGGTGGCCGATGATGTCCACCCGGGGATTGGCCGCCACATGGAGCCAGGCGGAGGTGCGGTCCTCCGAGGTGTGGGCCGTCCCGGGGAGGAAGGTGCTGGGGTGGATGGAGGCGATGACCAGGTCCAGCTTATCCAGGATGTCGGGGGAAATATCCAGGTTCCCCTCCCGGTCCAGGACGTTGGTTTCGCACCCCCGGATCACCACCACCCCCTCCACTTCCCGGGGGACCGCTTTGCGCATATTTCCAAAGAACCATTCATAGGGCGCCCCTTTCATGGCGGGGCCATGCTCGGTGGCGGCGATAAACCGGTGGCCCAGGGCGGCGGCCTCCCGGATATTCTCCAGGAGGGTGCTGTAGGCGTGCTGGCAAATGAGGGTGTGGGTGTGGGTGTCTCCTGCAATTTTCATGGTTTCTGCGGCCTTGCCTTTCTGCTTCCATTTGTGGGCCGCCCGGGAGGACGGCCCGCCTTGCTGTTTTGATCCTTAGTAATAATATTCCTCGTAGTCGGCGACGGGGGGACGGGTGCTCTTGGGGATGTCCTCCGCCATCCCCAGCCGGGCCAGGAGCTCGTGGGCGGCGTTGTAGCCCATCTTCTTCTGGCGGTTGTTCATGGCGGCCACCTCGATGATGATGGCCAGGTTCCGCCCCGGCTTCACCGGGATGGTGAGGGAGGGCACCGAAAGCCCCAGGATGTCGGTGTGCTCCTCCTCCACCCCCATGCGGTCGTAGACCTTGCTCTGGCTCCAGCTCTCCAGGTTGATGAGCATATCGATCTTGCCGGTGACCTTGACGGCGCCGATGCCGAAGATCCGCCGGACGTTGATGATGCCGATGCCCCGCAGCTCCAGGAAGTGGCGGATATTGGCGGGGGAGGAGCCCACCAGGGTCTTGTTGGAAACCCGGCGGATCTCCACCGCGTCGTCGGCGATGAGGCGGTGGCCCCGCTTCACCAGCTCGATGGCGGTTTCGCTCTTGCCCACGCCGCTGTCCCCCAAGAGGAGGACCCCCTCGCCGTAGACCTCCACCAGCACCCCGTGGCGGGTGATCCGGGGAGCCAGCTCCACATTGAGAAAGGCGGTGAGGGCGGCGGAAAAGCTGGTGGTCACTTCACCCGTCACCAGCATGGGAACGCCGTATTTTTTGGCGGTTTCCAGGGTGGCGGGGGTGGGCTGCCCTCCCCGGGTCTGGATCACCGCCACCGGCTTCGCTGCCAGGAATTTCTCCATGGCGGCCTCGGCCTGTTCCTCCGGGAGCTGGGAGAGATAGGCCATTTCGCTCTTACCCACCAGCTGGACCCGCTGGTTGTCAAAGTAATCGAAAAAGCCCACCAGCTGAAGGCCGGGGCGGTTGATATCGGCGCAGGTGATGACAATTTCCTCCCCGGAGGGGGGCATATAGGCCACCTCCAGGCGCATGGCCGCGATAAGCTTCGTCAGGGGCACCGAAAACTGGATGCTCATTTTTTCTTCCTCCTCCTGCCGGACCGGGGCGCTCCGCCCATGGCTTTTCCTGTGGTTTCCAGCATTTCAAGTATAGCCCAAAAAGCCTCCAACTGCAACGGCAATTTCCCCGGAACGCCGGCGCTACCGGTTCAGGAGGTAAATCCCCAGGTTCAGGTACCCGGCGAAGGCGACCCACAGCAGGTAGGGGGCCAGCAGCCAGGCCGCCGCGGCCGAAAGGCGGCGAAACCGGAGGGCCGCGGCCCAGATCAGCAGCCACAGCAGAACCAGCCAGGCGAAAGCGGCAAGATAGGCGCCCAGGTTAAAAAACAGCAGCGGCCAGACAAAATTCGCCCCCAGCTGGATGCCGTAGGCCCGCAGGGCCCTCCCGATCTCCCGGGGAGAGCCTCCCGACTCCAGCGCCAGATAGGAGGCGAGCCCCATCATCAGGAACAGGATGGTCCAGACCACCGGGAACAGCCATCCCGGCGGGGAGAGGGGGGGCTTTTGCAGCTCCTCAAAGGCCTCCATGCTGCCCCGGGTCAGCAGGGCGGAAAGCCCCCCGGCCCCCAGGGGGACGGCGAGGCAGAGCAGGAGCCGTTTCCATCTGATCTTCAAAAAAACACCTCCTTTTGGTATTACTGTATGCGTCAAAGGCGCCCCCATGCGGGCAAAATACAAATTGTGCTTTGGGTGGAGGCATGGTATAATAGCCTCAGAGAGGCTATTATACCACATTTATTGAAATGCCGTTTTTCTCCCCGGCTGCGCCGGGAACCGAAAAACATGGCCCATACCACAACCGCTTCGCGCTTCTTCGCGCTTGTGGTATAATAATTTTTAAGGCCGTTTTTTGTCCAGCCCGGTATCGGGGACGGATTCGGCGGCTTTCTGCCTTCCGTTTATCTTATTGCTGTTTAAGGAGGTCGGACCATGCGGGTGGCCCTGTTTACCGAAACCTACCTGCCCCACATCAACGGGGTGGTGACCCATGTGAAAATTCTCAAGGATGGGCTGGAGCAGCTGGGGCACCAGGTGCTGGTGGTCACCGCCGACGCCGCCGCCCAGCACCATTATGTGGAAAACGGCATCCTCCACTGCCCCGCCCACACCTCCAAGAAATTCTATAACTACAGCCTTTCCCTCCCCATCAGCAGCACCCGGGTGAAATTTGTCCGGGAATTCGCCCCGGACGTCATCCACATCCACAACGAATTCGGCATCGGTATGTCCGGCCTTCTCTGCGCCAAAATCCTCCGGGTGCCCCTGGTCTACACCCTCCACACCATGTATGACGACTACATCTACTACGTTGCCCCCAAGCCCCTGGTGAAGGCCGCCACCGATTTTTCCCACCACTACTTCAAGTTCATCGCCAAGCACTCCAACGCCCTCACCGGCCCCTCCAAAAAGTGCCAGGAGTATTTCCGCCTCACCGGCCTGAAAAAGGACGTGAGCGTCATCCCCAACGCCGTGGAGGTGGACCGGTTCTCCCCCTACCTGGTGGACGATTCGGTCAAAACCGCCCTCCGCCGGAAATACAGCATCGACGACGGCGTGATGGTGGCCTGCTTCGTGGGGCGGCTGGGCCGGGAAAAAAGCGTGGACGTGCTGCTGGACTACTGGAAGGAGGCCATCTCCCCCGCCGACCGCATCCACCTCATGGTCATCGGGGACGGGCCGGTCCGCCCCGAGCTGGAGCAGCAGGCCGCGGCCCTGGGCATCACCGATATGGTCACCTTCACCGGCCGGGTGGAGCACCAGGACCTGCCTCCCTACTACGCCCTCTGCGACGTCTATGTCACCGCCTCCCTTTCCGACACCAACTCCATCTCCATGCTGGAGGGGATGTGCTCCGGGCTGCCGGTGCTCCAGCGCACCGATCCCCTCAACGCCGACCAGGTGGTGGACGGGGAAAACGGCTTCAACTTCAACACCCCCCGGGAAATGGGGGATAAGCTGCGGCGGATCCAGACCATGGACCCGGACACCCTGGCCCAGTTCAAGCACTCGGTCATCGAGTCCATCCGCAACAGCGGCGCCAAGGACCTGGCCGCCCGCACCCTGGCCGTATACCAGCGGGTGCTCCGCCGCTGACCCTGCCGCCACCCCCGGAACCCCAAAGGGCCGGGACCCGGATTGCTCCGGGCCCCGGCCCTTTTCTCATCTCTTTTCAGTCCTCCGGCTTCTGCCCCTCCGGGAGCGGCTCCACGGGAGCCCTGCCGGGGCAGCCCTTCCGGGGGGAAAGCCCCATGGAAAGGGCCCCGTGGGGGCAGGCCCTGGCGCAGTCGCCGCAGCGGATGCAGTCGGGGCTGTTGGGGGTCTGCCAGGCCGGGATATCCAGGCCGCAGGCCTTGCGGCAGGCCCCGCAGGAGGTGCATTTCTCCCGGTCCACCCGGATGCGGTAAAAGGCGATGGGGTGAAACAGGCCGTAAACAGCCCCCAGGGGGCAGAGATAGCGGCAGAAGGGCCGGTACACCGCCACCGAAAGGACCACCAGCACCAGGAGCACCAGGTTCTTCCAGGCGAAAAGCCAGCCCACCGCCGCCTGGAGGGCGGGACTCACCGCCACCAGGGGAAGCCCCGCGGTGAGGGTCCCGGCGGGGCAGATGTATTTGCAGAACCAGGGCTGCCCCTGCCCCAGGAAATCCACGGCATACATGGGCAGCAGCACCACAAACAGCGCCAGCACCAGGTACCGGAGCCATTTCAGGACCCGGTCCCCCGGGAGCTTCCGCAGCTTCCTGCCGAGGGGGATTTTGTGGAGCAGGTCCTGGACCAGGCCGAAGGGACAGAGCCAGCCGCAGACAAACCGCCCCAGCACCGCCCCCACCATCATGAGGAAGCCCACCACGTAAAAGGAGAATTGATAGCCCCGGCTCCCCAGCACCGCCTGGAGGGAGCCGATGGGGCAGGAGCCCAGGGCCCCGGGGCAGGAATAGCAGTTCAGCCCCGGGACGCAGAGGTTTTTCAGGGGGCCGGTATAGATCTTTCCTGCGGCAAAACCGGCCAGATAGCCGTTGCTCAGAGCCGCTGCCGCCGCCTGGACCAGCAGGCGCAGCTTGTTTCCCTTACCCAATTCCGATACACTCCAGACAAATGATGATGGCTTTGGTAAACACCGTGTTGTTTTCCCCACGGAGGAGGCCGGCGGCGAAAAACGCGGCCCCCGCCAGGAAAACCCCGGCGGTCAGGAGGGCCCGGCGGCTCACTGGGCGTCCTCCTGCACCTGGGCAAGCTTCTCCTCGATGATTTCCCGCCAGGAATCGGCGTCCCGGGAGCCCAGGTAGCCCATCCCCACCATGTTCCCCTCGCTGTCCACAAAGATGGTGGTGGGGACGCTGGTGACCTGCCACAGCAGCAGGCCGATCAGGTCCTCCGACGGCAGCAGGTGGAGGTAATCCGCCCCGGTGGCCTCCACCGCCTCCTTCGCCACCTCCACCTGGCTTTCGGAAATGGAGCCGTCCTGGTTCAGGACGTCGGTGACGATGCCCACAATCTGGAAGCCCTGGTCCTGGTACTCCTGGTGGAGGGCGCCCAGGTCGGGCATCTCCTGGAGGCAGGGGCCGCAGAAGGTGGCCCAGACGTTCACCATGGTCAGGTCATAGTCGGCGAAAATCTCCTGGTCCACCGGGTTTCCGTCCAGGTCGGCGGCGGTAAACTCCGTGAGGATGGGGATATTCTCCTCCCCGCCGGCGGAAGCCCCGGAGGAGGACGCCTCCTCCCCGGCGGACTGGGAACTCTGGGCTTCCCTGGGGACCTGGCCGCCGGAGCAGGCGGTGAGAAGCAGGGCTGCCGCCAGGAAAAGGGCCGCAAAACGGCCAAAACAGTTTTTCATGCTGTGGTCCTCCTAAAGAACGGGAGGGCTGCTCCCGGGAATGGAGCCGGCGTCCCTGGACGGCCGGCAGTTGAATTGATTATAGCGGCTTCCCTCGGCCCGTGTCAACTCCCCCATGGGGCCCGGTCCGCGGGCGGAATCCCCCAAAATCAAATCAAATTCATATTGTTTTGATTTTTTTTGAATATTTTTTGTCACCATTTGTTCTATCCACGGGTTGATAAAGTTATGATTCTCTTAACCCAATCTGTTAGGAGGATTGTAACTATGAGAGAAATCACCCTGCCCCAGGCAAAGCAAATCCTTCTCCTGGCCGGCGCGCCCCGCAGCCGCCGCAAGAGCTTTTATCAGGCGGCACTGGCCGTTCTGCTGGCCGCCCGGGACGAAAACCTGCTGGAGGGGCCGTCAAAGGAGCTTTTCGCCCGGGTGGAGCTGCTGAGCGGCGGCTCCCCCGGCACCGCGGAGCGGAACATCCGGGGGCTTGTGGCCCTCTGCTGGGACCAGGGCGGCCGGGAGCCCTTCCTGGCCCTGACCGGCCTGGACTACGAGGCAAGGCCCACCGCCTCCCAGTTCATCGGCGCACTGGCCAACTGCCTGCGCCGCCGGGCGGCAGGGTTGCCCAAAGGCAACCGGCCGGGGCGCCGGCGGCATCCCTGAATCCGGACCCGCAAAAGGCCCCGGAGCTCTGCTCCGGGGCCTCCTTCAGCGCGAGGCTTTTTTACTTGTCGGTTACCAGTTCCTTCAGGGAGGCGGCCAGCCCGGCCATCCCCTGGATATTGCTGGGAATGATGATCTTGGTGGCCTTGCCGTCGGCGGCCTTGACAAAGCTCTCGTAAGCCTTGAGGGTCAGGACGGCGTCGCTGGGGGCGGCCTCGTTGAGCATCCGCAAAGCGTCCGCCGCGGCCTTGTTCACCAGCTCGATGGCCTCGGCCTCGCCCTGGGCCTCCCGGATCTTCTGCTCCTTCACCGCCTCGGCCCGGAGGATGGCAGCCTGCTTCTCCGCCTCGGCGTTGAGAATCTGGGATTCCTTGTTGCCTTCGGCCACCAGGACCTGGCTGCGCTTTTCGCCCTCGGCCCGGAGGATGGCCTCCCGGCGCTCCCGCTCGGCCCGCATCTGCTTCTCCATGGCCTCCTGGATATCCCTGGGCGGGACAATGTTCTTCAGCTCCACCCGGTTCACCTTGATGCCCCACTTATCGGTGGCCTGGTCCAGGCTGGAGGTGATCCGGGTATTGATGACATCCCGGGAGGTGAGGGTGTGGTCCAATTCCATATCGCCGATGATGTTCCGCAGGGTGGTTGCGGTGAGGCTCTCGATGGCCAGGATGGGCCGCTCCACGCCGTAGGTGTAGAGTTTGGCGTCGGTGACCTGGTAGAAGACGATGGTATCGATCTGCATGGTGACGTTATCCTTGGTAATCACCGGCTGGGGGGCGAAGTCCATCACCTGCTCCTTGAGGGAGATCTTCTTGGCGATGCGGTCCACAATGGGGATTTTGAAATGCAGCCCCGTTTCCCAGGTGCTGTGGTAGGCGCCCAGGCGCTCCACCACATAGACGGTGGCCTGGGGCACCACCCGGACGTTCCGGATGACAAGCACGATCACCAGAATGAAAAAGACAATGGCAAAAATGGGTCCCATCATAACAAACTCCTCCTCTTTCCTCGCAGGGTTTATTTCGCGGGTCTTACAATGACCTTGACTCCCTCGATGGCCTCCACCACCACGGCGGCCCCCACATGGATGGGCTCCCCGCCGGCGGACCGGGCGCTCCAGTCCAGGCCGTTCACCCGGACCCGGCCGGTTTCCTCCATATTGTCGATATCCTGGAGCACCGAGCCGGTCATGCCGATGACGCTGTCGGCGTTGGTATGTACCTTCTCAACCTTCAGGGCCTTCTTCACAAAGGGCCGGGTCCCCACCAGGGCCACCCCGGACACCACGATGAAAACGCCGAACTGCAGCTCCCAGCCGGCCCCGAAGATGGTGGCCAGGGTGGCGGCAAAAGCCCCCAGGCAGAGCCAGATGCTCACCAGCTGCACCGTGGCGGCCTCGATGACCAGAAGGAGGATGGCGGCCAGAAGCCACAGCAATGCGTTCCAGTTGGCGGCGATAAAATCCATCATGGCGTTTTCCTCCCTATCATTTCTCCTGTTGGGG
>CAJFUT010000261.1 GCA_904420255.1 uncultured Angelakisella sp.
CTGCTCCTTCCTCACCCCTCTCCACCCCCTCCTGGCGGAGGAGCGCCGGGCCCGGACCGCCCCCGACGGCCGGGTGTTCTGCCTGGAATACGCAAGGCCCATCCGGGTGGGCAGTGACGTCTGGTTCGGCGGCGGCGTCACCGTCAACGGGGGCGTCACCATCGGGGACGGGTCGGTGATCGGCTCGGGCAGCGTGGTGACCCGGGATATCCCCCCGGGGGTGCTGGCGGCGGGGGTCCCCTGCCGGGTGATCCGCTCCATCACCGAGGCGGACCGGATGGGAACAATCTGAGCACCGCGCCCGGAAAGGGCGTTGGCGATAGAGAAAGAAAGAAGGATTTTCATGAAAATCGCGGTTACCTATGAAAACGGACAGGTTTTCCAGCATTTTGGGCACACCAAGGAGTTCAAGGTCTACGACTGCCGGGACGGCCGGGTGGAATCCGCCCGGGTGGAAAACGCCGGGGACAGCGGCCACGAGGCCCTGGCGGACTTCCTCAAGGCCCTGGGGGTGGAGGCCCTCATCTGCGGCGGCATCGGCGCCGGGGCCCAGAACGCCCTGGCCATGGCGGGCATCGCCCTCTGCGCCGGGGTGACCGGGGACGCCGACCGGGCGGTGGAGGAGCTGCTGGCCGGCACCCTCCGGTACAGCGCCGGGGCCAACTGCGACCACCACAGCCACGACCATCCCCACGGGGAGGGCAGCTGCGGCGGCCATTGCCACAACTGAGCTTTCGGGAAGGAGGAAAGGGCCATGAGAAGGAAGGACCGGGAGATGCCGGAGGAATTCGCCTGGGAGGTGGCGGACAGGTGCCCCTGGATGGTGCTGTCCATGACCGGCCCGGAGGGGCAGCCCTACTGCGTGCCCCTTTCCATGGCCCGGGAGGGGCGGTCCTTCTATTTCCACTGCGCCAGGGAGGGGGAAAAGACCCGGTGCCTCCGGGCCAATCCCCGGGTCTGCGTTTCCTGCGTGGCCTCCGCCGTCCCGGTGCCGGAGGAATATTCGGTGAACTACGAATCCGCCGTCTTCCGGGGGACCGCCCGGGAGGTGACCGGCGAACCGGAGATGCTCCACGCCCTCCGGCTCATCAGCCGGCGGTATGTCCCCTCCAACCTGGAGGGCTTTGACCGGGAGGTGCGGAGGACCTTCGCCGGGGTGGCGGTCTGGCGGGTGGAGGTTTCCTCAGCCGCCGGGAAGCGCCGGCCCGGCCCCGGGAAAAAATAAGCGAAAAGGCCCCCTGGGCGGATTCCGGCGAGGGGGGCCTTCCCTTGTTTACGGGGCGGTGGGCAGACCCTCCTGAGCGGGGCCGTCCAGCAGCCTCCCCAGGTGGTCGAAGCGGGAGCCGTGGCAGGGGCAGTCCCAGCTTTTTTCGTCGGGGTTCCACTCCACCTGGCACCCCAGGTGGGGGCAGTGGGGGTCCACAGCGAAAAATTCCCCGGCGTCGTTTTTATAGACCCCCAGCTTTTCCCCATCCACCTCCACGATGCCCCCGTGGCCGGGGGGGAGCTGCTCCACCAGGGCCCTGGGCGGGACCAGGAACCGGCGGCCCAGCCCCTTGGCGGCCTGGACGGTGTGCTCCGCCAGGGTTTTGGCCGAGGGGGAAAGGCGGAACCTCCCCGGGGAGAACACCCCTTCCCAGGGGACGGGCTGGCCGGTGATCCGCCCCCGGAGGATCATGGCGGCCGCCATGGAATTGGTCATCCCCCATTTGCCGAAGCCGGTGGCCACATACCACCCGGGATGGGACGGGGAAAATTCCCCGATGTAGGGGACGCCGTCCAGGGTCATGCAGTCCTGGGCGGACCAGCGGGCGGCCTCCCGGCAGCCGGGCCAGTACTGCCGCGCCAGGGAGACCAGCTCCCGGTACCGCCCGCCGGCCGAGTTCTGCCCGGCGGGGTGGCCGGCGCCTCCCACCAGGAGGGAATCCCCCCAGGGGCGCAGGCTGAGGCCGCCGGGGTCCACGGTGTAGACCATGGCGGGGGGCGGCGGGGCGTTTTCCAGGGCCAGGATGTAGCTGTGCTCCTGGTGCATCCGCAGGAAGAAATACCCCGGCAGCCGCAGGAAGGGGAAGTGGCAGGCGAAGATCACGGATTTGGCCTCCACGGTGCCCAGGAGGGTGACCACCCGGTTCCCCTCCACCTGGGTGACCCGGGTGTTTTCGTAGACGGTGAGGCCCCGGGCGGCGCCGGAAAGGAACTCCAGGGGGTGGAAAAGGGCCTGGTCCGGCAGCTCCACCCCCGCGGAGGCGGGGAAGGGAAGCTCCGGCCTCGGCAGGAAGCGGGCGGGGAGCCCCAGCTCCTGGGCCGCCGCGGCCTCCTCCTCCATGGGGGCGGGGTCCCCGGCGGTGGCCAGCCAGGCGGGAAGCCGCCGCCACCCGCAGGAAATATCCAGCTTCCGGATCAGTTCCTCATAGGCGCCGATGGCCCGTACCTGGGCGTCGGCGTACTGGAGGGCGGCGTCCCGGCCCAGCTCCCGGATGAGCCTGCCATAAACGGCCCCGTGCTGGGCGGTGACCTTGGCGGTGGTGTTGCCGGTCTGGCCGCCCCCCATCCGCCCCGCCTCCAGCACCACCGTTTCCACCCCGCTGTCCTGGAGGAGCCGGGCGGTGAGGATGCCGGCCATGCCGCCGCCGATGACCGCCGCCTGGGTCCGCAGGTCCCCGGGCAGGGAGGGCCGGGGGGCGGGCTTGGCGGTTTTGTTCCAAATGGATTCCATCTCGATTCACCTCCCCCATAGGATGCGCCGAAAGGGGAAAAGTAATCGGAAGTGACACCGGTACGTACAAAAACAGCGCCGCCCCGGGGCGGCCGCAGGGAGGTTCTTTATGTCTGTGGGTACAAAGGCCGGGCAGGGCAGCCTGGTGAAGCGTAATGTGATTCTGGCGGCGGCCCTGGCGCTGATGCTGGGCTCCAGGCTGGTGCCGGTCCCGGAGGGCCTGAACCAGGATTCCATGCAGGTCCTGGGGATCTTTTTGGGCTCCATCCTCATGTGGATGGGCATTTCCATCGACTGGCCCAGCATCATCACCATGGTGGCCCTGGGCCTGATGCCGGTCTTTGGCTTCGGGGAGGTGTTCCGCAGCGCCTTCGGCGCCGATACCTTCCCCTTCCTGGTCTTCACCTTTATGCTCACCTACCCCCTGGGTCAGACCAACTTCGTCCGCCGCTGCGCCATCGCCTTCATCACCAACCGGGTGGCGGTCCGGGGGCCCTGGTGGTTTCTGGGCTTCCTCTTTGCCGCCGTCACCTTTATGGGGTGCTTCATCTCCCCGTCGGTGCTTTTTGTGGCCTTCCTCCCCTTCCTGGAGGATATCTACCGGGTGCTGGGGCTCCGCAAGGGCAGCCCGGTGGCCGAGGTGATGATGCTGGGGGTGGCCTTCTGCACCGGCATCTCCTCCGGCATGACCCCCATCGGCCATGTGTGGCCCACCCTGGCCATGGGCACCCTCAAATCCATCACCGGGATAGAGCTGAACCAGCTCCAGTATATGGCCATGGGGGTCCCCACCGGCCTTCTCTGCATCGCCCTGATGCTGCTGATGTTCCGCCTCTTTTACCGCCCAGGGGATATCGGCGCCATCGATCCCGCCGGCGCCCTGGCCCTCCGGGAGAGCCTCCCCCGGGCGGACCGGCGGGAGAAGCTCACCCTGGCGGCGGTAGGGATCACCATCTTCCTCTGGGTGGCCCCCAGCCTCACCCAGAACGTATTCCCCGGCTTTTACAGCCTCACCAAATCCTGGACCACCGCCATGCCCCCCATGGTGGGGTGCATCCTTCTTTCCGTCGCCACGGTGGAGGGGAAGCCGGTGATGGATTTCAAGGAGGCCACCTCCAAGGGGGTGCTTTGGGCCAGCCCTATTATGTGCGCCTCCACCCTGGCCCTGGGCTCCTGCCTCACCAGCGAAAAGGTGGGGATCATCGACTGGCTCTCCCAGAAGCTGGGTCCCATGACCGCCTCCCTCCCCGCGCTGGCTCTGGTGGCCTTCTTTGTGGGCTGGACCCTCCTCCAGACCAATTTCGCCTCCAACATCGTCACCACCACGGTGGTCAGCTCCATCGCCATCCCCATCGCCTTCTCCATGCCCGCAGGCTCCATCAGCGTGGCGGCGGTGGCGGCCCTCATCGGCATGGGGGCGGGTTTTGCCTTCATGACCCCGCCCGGCATGACGGCGGTGAACGGCGTGGCCGCCGCCTCCGGCTGGACCAGCGCCAGGAGTATGTTTCTCTGGGGGCTCTTCACCGCCCTGATCTCCTTTGTGGTGCTCACCTTCCTGGGCTACCCCCTGGGGAGCATGATGATGGGGTAGC
>CAJFUT010000262.1 GCA_904420255.1 uncultured Angelakisella sp.
CCCGGTCCCGGGGCGGGAAATCGGCCAGAATCCCCTCCACCGGCTCCAAAAGGCCGGTTTCCAGGGGGTGAAAATCCGTCAGGCGGGAAATCTCCATCGGCTCCTCCTTCAGGCCCTTCCAGGGGGCTCAGGCGTTTTTATTGAGGATGACGGCCTCCCTGTCGCCGTCCTCCAGGGAGAGGTACTCCACATAGAGGGAAACCTTGTTGTCCTCATTGAGGCTCCCCCAAAGCTCCCTGGCCCAGGCTTCGGCGCTGGGGGCGGCCACCGCCACCCGCTCCGGCTCCCCCTCAAAGGAGGGGATGGGGCTGCCGTCCCCCCGGTAGGTGTGGAGGAACCGGCCCTCCCCGGCGGGGAGGCGGGGGTAATCGAAGAAATACCGCTGGGCGTATTCCCCATTGCCGTCGGCGCTTTTGAGGATGGAGAGCTTCACCGAGAAGTCCCCCTCCCCCAGGGCCACCAGGCCGGAGATGCGGGGGGTCCAGTTGGGACCGTCGGGCTCGAAGGTCCGGGTCCGCAGGGCGTCCTCAAAGCTGCCCCCCGCCGCCAGGGCGTCCCGGACGGTGTCGGTCTGGTCCCCGTTGGTGACCACCGTCCAGCCCCCCAGCCGCCGCACCGGGTGGTAGATGATGAGGGAGGGGTCCTCCATCTTGGAGGGGTCGAAGGCCCGGGTGCGGATACCGTCGGGGGTCTCCTCAAAGACCCGGTTGCGGCTGTTCTGGCTGCGGCCCATGATGAAATAGGCCACCGCCGCCTTTTTCCCGTCGGGGGTCTTCCCGATGACGATGCCCCGGCCGGGGTAGCTGTTCTCCGCCAGCAGGCGGGAAAGGTCCATAAGCTCCATGTCAATCCTCCTTACGCGGGGCGGCCCCCGCCGGCAAAACCTTTTCTGTCAGTCCCTGTACAAGGGCTCCAGGGCGGCGCAGCACATCTGGGCGGCCCTGGGGAGGAGGACCCATTCCGCCTCCTCCATCACCCGCTTCTGGAGGATCTCCGGGGTGTCCCCTTCCCGGACCTCCACCGCCTTCTGGAGGAGGATCTTCCCCCCGTCGGGCACCTCGTTGACCAGGTGGACGGTGGCCCCGGTGACCTTGACGCCGTAGTCCAGGGCCGCCTGATGGACCCGCAGGCCGTAGAACCCCGCCCCGCAGAAGGAGGGGATGAGGCTGGGGTGGACGTTGATGATCCGGTCCCGGTATTCCCCGATGACCCCGGGGCCCAGGATAGACAAAAAGCCGGCCAGCACCACAAAGTCGATCCGGTGCTCCCGCAGCTCCCGGAGGATGGCCCGGTCGAATTCCCCGGCGTCGGGGTAGGCCTTCCGGGGGACGACGGCGGTTTCCACCCCGGCCCGCCCGGCCCGCTCCAGGGCATAGGCCCCCTCCCTGCTGGAGAGGACCAGGGCGATCCGCCCGCTGGAAAGGCTCCCGGCCGCCTGGGCGTCCAGAAGGGCCTGGAGGTTGGTGCCGCCGCCGGACACCAGCACGCCGATCCTCAGCACAGCTCCACACCGCCTTCGCCGGGGGAAACCACACCCATGATATAGGCCTCCTCCCCATGGCGGCGGAGGATCTCCACCGAGCGGTCGGCGTCGGCGGCGTCCACAATGACGCTCATCCCCACCCCCATGTTGAAGGTGTTGTACATATCCCGCTCGGGGATCTCCCCGGCCCGCTGGAGGACCCGGAAGATGGGGGGCACCCGGATATCCCCCTTGGCGATCCGGGCGCAGCAGCCCGCCGGCAGGGAGCGGGGGATGTTCTCATAGAAGCCGCCCCCGGTGATGTGGGAAACCGACTTCACCGCCACCTCCGCCATGAGGGCCAGCATGGGCTTTACGTAGATTTTGGTGGGGGTCAGGAGGGCCTCCCCCAGGGTGGTGCCCAGCTCGCCGCTGTACCGCCCCAGGTCGGCGTGCTCCACGTCCAGGATTTTCCGCACCAGGGAAAAGCCGTTGGAGTGGACCCCGGAGGAGGGCAGGGCGATGATGGCGTCCCCTGGCTGCACCCGGGAGCTGTCCAGGATTTTGGACTTGTCCACCAGCCCCACGGCGAACCCCGCCAGGTCGTATTCCTCCTCGGGGTAGAAGCCGGGCATCTCGGCGGTTTCCCCGCCGATGAGGGCGCAGCCGGCCCGGACGCAGCCCTCGGCCACCCCGGAGACGATGTCCGCCACCCGGCTGGGGACGTTCTTCCCCACCGCCACATAGTCCAGGAAAAAGAGGGGCCGGGCGCCGCAGCAGACCACGTCGTTGACGCACATGGCCACGCAGTCGATGCCCACCGTGTCGTGCTTGTCCATGAGGAAGGCGATCTTCAGCTTGGTGCCCACCCCGTCGGTGCCGCTCACCAGCACCGGCTCCCGGATGCCGGAAAGGTCCGGCTGGAACAGGCCGCCGAAGCCGCCGATGCCGGAAAGGGTGCCGGGGATGACGGTGCGGCCGATGTGCTTTTTCATCAGGCGCACCGCCTCATAGCCGGCGGTGATGTCCACCCCAGCCGCCTTGTAGCTTTCGCTGTAGCTATTGTTTGCCATGGCCGGATTCCTCCTTTTTGGGAAGCTTCTGTTCAAACTTGTTCTTGTGCCGCACCTTTGGGGGGGCCACCGGGTAATCCCCGTCGAAGCAGGCGGTGCAGAAGCCGCACCGGGCCCCCGCCGCCAGCTTGCGGACATTCTCCACCGAAAGGTAGCCCAGGGAATCCACCCCGATGATCTTGGCGATCTCCTCCACCGAGTGGTTGTTGGCGATGAGGGCGCTCTCGTCGTCGATATCGGTGCCGAAATAGCAGCAGTGGCGGAAGGGCGGGGCGGAAACCCGCATATGGACCTCCCTGGCCCCGGCCTCCCGGAGGAGCCGGACGATCCGGGCGCAGGTGGTGCCCCGGACGATGGAATCGTCGATCATAATGACCCGTTTGCCCTTGACGGTGTCGGAAACGGCGTTGAGCTTGAGGCGCACCGAGTTCTCCCGCTGCTTCTGGGTGGACTGGATGAAGGTCCGGCCGATGTAGCGGTTTTTGATGAAGCCCACCCCGTAGGGGATGCCGCTCTGCCGGGCGTAGCCCAGGGCGGCGTCCAGGCCGGAATCTGGGACGCCGATGACCACGTCGGCCTGGACGGGATGCTCCAGGGCCAGGAAGGCCCCGGCCCGCTGCCGGGCCTGGTGGACGCTGCACCCCTCGATGACCGAATCGGGCCGGGCGAAATAGATGAACTCAAAGACGCAGAAGCTGGACTTGGCCTTGCCGCAGTGGGTGCGGATGCTGCGGATGCCGTCCTTCCCTACCACCACGATCTCCCCGGGCTCCACCTCCCGGACGAAGGCGGCCCCCAGGGTGTCCAGGGCGCAGCTTTCGGAGCTGAAGACCCAGGAATTCCCCAGGCTGCCGATGCAGAGGGGCCGGAAGCCGTTGGGGTCCCGGACGGCGATGAGCTTCTGGGGGGACATGATCACCAGGGAATAGGCCCCCCGGAGCCTGGGCATGGCCCGCTCCACCGCCTCCTCGATGGAGGCCGAGGCGATCCGCTCCCGGGTGATGGTGTAGGCGATGACCTCGGTGTCGCTGGTGCTGTGGAAGATGGCCCCTCCCAGCTCCAGCTCCTCCCGGAGCTCGGCGGCGTTGGTGAGGTTGCCGTTGTGGGCCAGGGCCATGGTGCCCTTGATGTGGTTGATCACCAGGGGCTGGGCGTTGGCCCGGCTCCGGGTGCCGGTGGTGGAATAGCGGACATGGCCCATGGCCATCTGGCCCTGGCCCAGCCCCTCCAGCACCTCCCTGCGGAAGACGTCGCTCACCAGCCCCAGGTCCCGGTGGTAGCTGATGACCCCCCCGTCGCTGACGGCGATGCCGCAGCTCTCCTGCCCCCGGTGCTGGAGGGCAAACAGGGCCATATAGGCGTCAAGGGTGACGTCCCGCTCCCCCTTGGCGTCGTAGATGCCGAATACGCCACATTCCTCGTGGATGGAATCAAACATAGCTTCTTTCCTTTTCCCTTCTTTTCCGATTCCCGTGCGCCCAGGCGGCTACTGATCCCCCAGCAGGCGGCTCATGACCTCCTGATAGGCGGCCTCCTCGCCCCCCAGGTCCCGGCGGAACAGGTCCTTGTCCAGGTGGGCGCCGGTCTTCACATCCCAGAAGCGGCAGGTGTCGGGGCTGATCTCGTCCGCCAGGACGATGGTGCCGTCGGGGAGGCGGCCGAACTCCAGCTTGAAGTCGATGAGCTGGATGCCCACCTCCGCCAGGTACTCGCTCAGATACCGGTTGATCCGGAAGCTGTAGTCGGCGATGGTCCGCAGCTCCTCCGGGGTGGCGGCGTGGATGGCGGCGATGTGGTACTCATTCACCATGGGGTCCCCCAGGGCGTCGTCCTTGTAGCAGTACTCCAGGACGGTGCTGTCCAGCTTGGTGCCCTCGGGAAGGCCCAGGCGCTTGGCAAGGCTACCGGCGGCCACGTTGCGGACAATGACCTCCAGGGGGACGATCTGGACCTTCTTCACCAGGGTGCGGCGGTCGTCGATCTCCTCCACCAGGTGGGTGGGGATGCCCTTCTCCATCAGCATCCGCATCAGGTGGTTGGTGACCCGGTTGTTCACCACGCCCTTGTCCCGGATGGTGCCCTTTTTGGCCCCGTTGCCGGCGGTGGCGTCGTCCTTGTAGTCCACCAGCACCAGGCTGGGGTCGTCGGTGGCGAAAACCTTTTTGGCCTTTCCTTCGTAAAGCTGCTCCCGAATCTCCATGTTCCGTTCCTCCATTTTTATACTAAAAGTATTATTTTTCGGCATTTTACTGATTGAACTGGGCTTCCACCCGGCGGTCGCTTTCCAGGACGGCGGCGGTCATCTCCGCCCGCATCTGGGTGAGGCGCCGGTCCAGCTCCGGGTCGGAGAGGGCCAGCATCTGGGCGGCCAGGATGGCGGCGTTGGCGGCGCCGTCCACCGCCACGGTGGCCACCGGGATGCCGGCGGGCATCTGGACGGTGGCCAGCAGGGCGTCCAGCCCGTCCAGGAAGGAGCCCTTCACCGGGATGCCGATGACCGGCAGGGTGGTGTGCCCCGCCATGACCCCGGCCAGGTGGGCGGCCTTGCCGGCGGCGCAGATGATGGCGCCGTAGCCCTGTTCCTTGGCCTCCCGGGCGAAGGCGCAGGCCTCCTCCGGGGTCCTGTGGGCGCTGAGGACCCGGACGGTGCGCTCCACCCCCAGCTCGTCCAGCTTTTCAACGGCCTTTTTCACCACGGGCAGGTCGCTTTCCGCCCCCATCACCACGGCAACTTTTTTCTTTGACATCTCTTTCCTCCTGTCTCTGCTGAGAAACAAAAAGGCCGCAGCGCATTTTGACTGCACTACGGCCTTGCTTTTACAAACGGTTCCGCTCTTTATGCTCCATCTCCCGCAGGAGGTACAAAAACGCACCGGGCCCCTGGAAAATCCGCAGAAAGCGCCTGTTCTCCGTCACGCCGGCTCCCCTCCCAACAGCAGAATCATAAGTATTAGTGTATTCGTTTTTCCGCCGCTTGGCAAGCCCTTTCGGGGGCGGCGCGGCTTTTTCAGCCAAAAGCACAAGTTCCGTCCCTTTTCCGCCCGGAATTTGGACGGCATTCCCCCGGGCGGGCCGGGTCAGACCGCCGCGGCGGCCTCCTCCCGGCGCTCCTCCCCCGCGGGGACCTCCCCGGTTTCCTTTTCCAGCTCCTCCCGGGCCACCGCCAGCATCAGCTTGATGCGGTTCTCCTGGTTCACCCGGGTGGCGCTGGGGTCGTAATCGATGGGGACGATGTTGGAATTGGGGTACAGCTCCTTGATGCGGCGGATCATCCCCTTGCCGTTGACGTGGTTGGGCAGGCAGCCGAAGGGCTGGGTGCAGACCACGTTGCCGTAGCCCAGTTCCGCCAGCTCCATCATCTCGGCGGTGAGGAGCCACCCCTCCCCCATTTTGCTGCCGTAGCCGATGACCCCCTTCACCAGGCTCTTGGTGTGCTCGTAGGGGGAGGGGGGGACAAACTGGGGATACTCCCGGATGGCGGCGATGAGCTCCTTCTCCATCTTGGTCAGGTACTCCATGAGGATTTTGCAGACGGCGTACTTGGCGGGGTTGCCCCCGTAGAGCTTGATGTCCTCCAGGCGGTTGTCCACCTTGAAAAGGGCGAAGCCCAGGATGCCGGGGACCATGTACTCGCAGCCCTGGCTGCGGAGGAAATCCTCCAGGTTGTTGTTGCCGAGGCTGGCGTACTTGACGTAGATCTCCCCCACGATCCCCACCTTGACCCGGGGGATCTTCTTCACCTGCACCCGGGCGAAATCCGCGGCGATGCCCCGGAGGTTCCGGCGCATCTGCCCCACCGAAACCCCCTTGCCGGCGTCGAACTGGGCGCAGAGGGTTTCGGTCCAGCGGTCCACCACCTGCTGGGCCGCCCCCTTGGCGCACTCATAGGGGCGCACCTGGTTGAAAAGCTGCATCATGGCGTCGCCGTAGATGACGCAGGCGACGAGCTTGCGGATCATGGAGAGGGTGAGGGTGAAGCCGCTGTTCTTCTCCAGGCCGGACATATTGAGGCTGATGACGGGGATGTAGTCCAGCCCCGCCTTCCGCAGGGCCTTCCGCAGCAGGAAGATATAGTTGCTGGCCCGGCAGCCGCCCCCGGTCTGGGTAATCATGAGGGCGGTCTTGGAGAGGTCGTATTTCCCGCTGTGGAGGGCGTCCATCATCTGGCCGATGACCAGGAGGGCGGGGTAGCAGGTGTCGTTATGGACGTATTTCAGGCCCTCCTGGACCACGCTGGGGCCCTGGTTTTCCAGCACCTCCAGCTTGTAGCCGCTGCTGCGGAAGACATATTGGAGCATGGCGAAGTGGATGGGGGCCATGCTGGGGATGAGGATGGTATAGCCGGCCTTGTTCATCTCCTTGGTGTATTCCACCCGCTCCAGGCGGTTTTTCTCAGGCATGGACAGGCTCCTCCTTCTTTTTCTCGGTTTCGGCCCGCTGCTGCCGGATGGCGGCAAAGAGGCTGCGGAGGCGGATCTTCACCGCCCCCAGGTTGGTGATCTCGTCGATCTTGATCTGGGTGTAGATTTTATGCTCCTCCTCCAGGATCTCCCGGACCTCGTCGGTGGTGATGGCATCCACCCCGCAGCCGAAGGAAACCAGCTGCACCAGGTTCATGTCCGGCTGGGTGGCGATATACCGGGCGGCGGCGTAAAGGCGGCTGTGGTAGGTCCACTGGTTCAGCACCCCCACCGGGAATTTCTGGATGTGGTCGCTGACGGCGTCCTCGGTGATCACCGCCACCCCGAAGCCGGCGATGAGCTTGTCGATGCCGTGGTTGATCTCCGGGTCCACATGGTAGGGGCGGCCGGCCAGGACGATCATCTCCCGGCCCTCGGCCCGGGCCCGGCGGACGATCTCCTCCCCCTGGCTGCGCACCGAGGCCATGTACCGCTCATATTCGGCGTAGCCGGCGTCGGCGGCCCGCTTCACCTC
>CAJFUT010000263.1 GCA_904420255.1 uncultured Angelakisella sp.
GCCTCGGAGTTGGGGTCCTCGGAGGTGAGGATGGTGTCGGAAAGGCCGGCGGCCACGGCGTAGTTGCCGTTGATGACGCCGAAGTCATAGTCCGGCAGGGCCATGGGCACCTGGGCGGCCTCCACCTCGGTGATCTGGACGTTTCTGGGGTTCTCCACAATGTCGTTGACGGTGGCCTCCAGGCCGGCGTCCTCCGAAAGGGTGATGATGCCGTTGGCGGCCAGGAGGTTCAGGGCCCGGCCCTCATTGGTGGGGTCGTTGGGGACCACAATGGTGGCGCCGTCGGCCAGCTCCTCCAGGGTGGCGGTTTTGCCGGGATAGATGCCCAGGGGCTCAAAGTGGACCGAAACCACCGAAACCAGGTCGGTGCCGTTCTCGGCGTTGAAGTTGGTCAGATAGGGCTGGTGCTGGAAGTAGTTGGCGTCCATCTCGCCGGCGTCCACAGCGGTGTTGGGCATGATGTAGTCGGTGTATTCCACCACCTGCAGGTCGATGCCCTCCGCCGCCAGGGCTTCCTTCACCGAGTTGAGGATTTCCGCGTGGGGGGCGGGGGAGGCCGCCACCTTCAGGACGGTCGGCTCGGTTTCAGCCTGGGAAGCGGCGGACGAGGACTCGCCGCCGGAGGCGGCTGGGGAGCTGGAGGGCTCGCTGCTGCCGCCGCAGCCGGCGGCGGCCAGGGCCAGAAGGGCGGCCATGGCAAGGGCCAGAAGCTTTTTCATATGGGGTTCCTCCTCTGAATTTTGATGCGGTCTAGTCAATCAATCATGGGTTCCGGCTGTCCCAGGGCGAGCCCGCGGCGCTCCCCTGGGGCCTCCGTCCAAAGCGGTTTCCCGGGGGAAGCCGCCTTGGAGCCTCCGCCGGAGGGCGGAGGGAAGGCAGGGTTATTTGTTTTTATCCACCCGGCGGACCACGGCGCTGAAGAAGAGCTGGATGGCCTGGACCAGCAGCACCAGCAGCACGATGGTGACATTCATCACCGGGCGCTCGTAGCGGTAGTAGCCGTAGTTGATGGCCACGGCCCCCAGGCCGCCGCCTCCCACCATGCCCGCCATGGCGATGTAGCCGATGATGGTGATGGTGGCGATGGACATCCCCCGGAGGAGGGAGGGAAAGCTCTCAGGGAGGAGGACCTTCCGGATGATCTGGAAATTGGTGGCCCCCATGGCCCGGGCGCTTTCGATGACCCCCCGGTCCAGCTCGTTGAAGGAGCTCTCCACCATCCGGGCGATAAAGGGGGCGGAGCCCACCACCAGGGGGAAGAGGACCCCCCGGGTGCCGGAGGCGGTGCCCATAATGGCCCGGGTGTAGGGGATGAGGAAGATGATGAGGATGATGAAGGGCACCGAGCGGATGATGTTGATGACCCAGCCCACAATGGCGTTCACCACCCGGTTTTCGCTGATGGAACCGTGGTCGGTGACATAAGCCACCACCCCCAGGGGGATGCCCAAAAGGTATCCGAAGAAGGTGGAGAGAAGCACCATCAGCAGGGTGTCGCCCACGGCGGAGAGGATAAGGGCACCGTATTGGGAGATGAAGTCCGACATGGGTTATTCCACCTCCTTTCCAAAGAAGCTCCGGGTGATGGGGTGCATCTCGTTGCTCAGAACATGGTCGATGGGCCCGTTGTCCACCAGGACCCCGCCCTCCAGCACCGCCACCTTGTTGCAGATCTTCTTCACCACCCCGATCTCGTGGGTGATGATGATGATGGTGACCCCCAGGGTGCGGTTGATGTCCGCCAGCAGGTCCAGGATGGACTGGGTGGTGAGGCTGTCCAGGGCGGAGGTGGGCTCGTCGCAGAGGAGGAGCCTGGGCTTGGTGGCCAGGGCCCGGGCGATGGCCACCCGCTGCTTCTGGCCGCCGGAGAGCTGGCTGGGGTAAACGTCCGCCTTTTCGGTGAGGCCGGTGAGCTCCAGCAGCTCCCGCACCCGCTCCCGGGCCGCCGCCTTGTCATATTTGGAGAGGGTCAGGGGGAAGATGATGTTCTGGGCCACGGTTTTCTGCATCAGGAGGTTGTAGCCCTGGAAGACGGTGCCGATGGTTTTGTAGTAGTCGATCTTCTCCTTCCCCGCCAGGGTGGAGAGATCCCGCCCCTCCACGGTGATGGTGCCGGAGGTGGGGGTGTCCAGCAGGCCGATGAGCCGCAGCATGGTGGACTTGCCGGCGCCGCTCATGCCGATGATGCCGTAGATGTCCCCGGCCTCCACCGTCAGGGAAACGTCCCGGAGCACCCCCAGCTTGGTCTTGTCCGGATTGTCAAATACCTTTGTCAGATGGGAAATCTCGATCATGTCTTTTTTACACCCTCCTGAGCCGTGCCGATCTTTGGGGAAAAGAAAAGCCCCCGTCCCGCCGCCCCTTCCGGGACGGCATAAGGACGAAGGCAAAAGCTCCGTGGTACCACCTTACTTCGCGCCTGCCTCGCGGCGGGCGCCTCTTCGAGTACAAATGAAATACTCTATCGCTTTAACGGGCGAATCCCGTCACAGCCTGGGTCAGCCCCTTTCATCGGGCCGCCGTCGGTGCGCGACTCCAAGACCATTTTCAGCCGGTCCGCCCTCCGTTCCTTTTCAGCTGCCGGAACTCTCTGTGGGATTGGGAGAGGCCTACTCTTCTTTTCACAGTCTTTCTTGTATGTGTATGTGATGTATTATAGCGCCGGATTCCGCCAAAGTCAACACCCGGGCGGGATTTTTTCCTGGCGCTCCTGCCCGGCGGGGGAGGGCTCCTCCGGGGGAAGAAGGGGCAGGCTGAACCAGAACCGGCTCCCGCTGCCGGGGGAGCTTTCCACCCCGTAGCGGCCGTGGTGGAGCTCCACCACCCCCTTGACGATGGAGAGCCCCAGGCCGGTGCCGATGGCGGTCCGCTTGTGGGCCTTGTCCACCTTGTAGTACCGGTCCCAGATATAGGGCTGGTGGGCGGGGTCGATGCCCGGGCCGCTGTCCAGCACCGAGAGGGTCACCCAGCCGTCCGCCGCCTCCTGCTCCACCCGCACCGTCTTGTCCGGGCCGGTGTAGTTGATGGCGTTGTTGATGAGGTTGTAGACCACCTGGGTCAGCTTGGAGGGGTCCCCGGACACCATGGCCTCCTCCCCATGGGAGAAGGTGATGACATAGCCCTCCCGCTCGATGAGCCGCTGGTACCGGCCCAGCACCTCCTCCACCATCCCGGTGAGGGAGAGGGGCTGGGGGGAGAGGGTCTGGCTCCCCGCCTGGAGCTTGGCCAGGTCCAGCATATCGTTGACAAGGCCGGTGAGGCGCTGGGTTTCGTCGATGATGATCTGGATGTTCTCGGGGGTGTTCTCCCCGGGGATGTCCCGCATCACCTCGCTGTAGCCGGCGATCATGGTAAGGGGGGTGCGCAGGTCGTGGGAAACGTTGGCGATAAGCTCCTGGCGCAGCCCCTCCACCTTGGAAAGCTCCTGAGCGGCGTAGGTGAGGGTGGAGGAAAGCTCCGAAACCTCCCGGTAGCCCCGCCCGTCGAAGGTGACGTCATATTTGCCGGTGGCCAGGACGGCGGCGCTCCTGTTGAGGCTCACCAGAGGGCCCCCGATGCGCCGGGAAAGGAGGATGGCGATGGCCGCCGAAAGGGCCAGGAGGATGGCGGCCAGGCAGAGGAACTGGACCTTCAGGGTTTCCACCGTGGTGTTCACCGGGGTCAGGGCGCTGCTGAGAAGGATCAGCAGGGTGCGGCCGTCCTGGGCGGTGACCAGCTGGCCGTAGACCATCAGGGTGGTGAAGCCGGCGTCGCCGGCGCCCCGGCTTTCCCCCTTGGGGGGATGGAAGCCGTCATCAAAGGGGTTGGGGAAGTCCTTCCGGAACAGCTCCAGCACCGTCCCGCCGTTTTCCACCGCCGCCTGGTAGAAGCCGGCGGCCTGCTCCTTGCTCATGCCGTGGATCATGCTCTGAGGGCCGGAGAAGGAGTTGTAGACGCTGTTGCCATTCTGGTCGAAGATCCGCACATAGATATCCGGCTGCTGGGTGAGGCTGTCCAGCTGGGTGGAAAGGTCCTCGTCGTCGATGCGCCGGGCGATGCTCTGGGCGGTGTTCTGGATGGTGCGGATCCGGATGGCCCGGTAAAAGGGGTCCAGGAGGAGGATCTGGAACACCCAGAGCAGCACCAGCATCACCGCCACAAAGGCGATGAGATAGCCGAAGATATGCCACCGGATCCCCAGGCCGTCCAGCCATTGGCCGAGGCGGGACCTGGGGCGGCGGGCGCCTTTAGCCTTCAAAGCGGTACCCCACCCCCCGGAGGGTGACAATCCGGCCGCTGTAGGGCCCCAGGGTTTTCCGCAGCAGCTTGATGTGGGTGTCCAGCGTCCGGTCGTCGCCGTAGAAATCGTAGCCCCAGACGTCGTTGATGAGCTTTTCCCGGGTCAGGGCGATCCCCCGGTTTTTCACCAGGTAGAAGAAAAGGTCGTATTCCTTGGGGGACATATCCACCTTCTGCCCGTCCACCGAAACGGTCCGCCCGGTGAAGTCCACCGTCAGCCCCTCGGAGGAATAGACCTCCCGCTGGGCCTCGCTGCCGCTGGAGCGCCGCACAATGGCCGCCACCCGCATCATCAGCTCCTTGGGGGAGAAGGGCTTCACCACATAGTCGTCCACCCCCAGCTCGAAGCCGTGGATTTTGTCGTACTCCTCCCCCCGGGCGGAGAGCATCAGCACCGGCGTCTGGCAGCTCCGGCGGATCTGCCGCACGGCGGAAAAGCCGTCCAGCTCCGGCATCATCACGTCCATGATGATGAGGTCGAAGCTGCACCGGGCGCAGATGTCCACCGCCTCCATGCCGTCGGCTGCCTCGGTGACCTTGTAGCCCTCGAAGCTTGCGTATTTTTTGATGATCTGGCGGATGTTCTCCTCGTCATCCACCACCAGAATGTGATACATGGCGGCCTCCTCCTTTTCATACCTCATCATCATACCGCCGAAAAGTGAAGGATGGGTGAACTCCGGGGGAAAACTGCTCGAAAGCCGCCGCTCCTCAGCCGTGGGAACGGTGCCGCCGCAGGAGCAGCTTTTCCACCCAGCCCTTTTTGTATTTCAGGGAGATGTAACCGATCACCGACATCACCGCGGCGCCGATGGAGTCCACGATCAGGTCCTCCATGGTGTCCATCAGAGCTTCCCGCCCCAGGAAGGGGGTACCGTCCTCCAGGCCGAATTTCTGCATATTGGTGTGAAGGATGCCGTCGGCGGCGAATTCGTAGATTTCCCACACCACGCCCAGGCTGACGGCGAAGCAGAAGGCGAAGGTGGCCACAAAGACGGGGGAGAGGTTCATGGGCACCCGGTCGGTTTTGTTGAGGAAGGTGATGAAGGAGAAGCCCAGGGCCCCCAGCATGGCGCCGCTGAAGGTGTGGAGGATGGTGTCCCAGTTGGGGACGTTGTAGTAGAAGGCCCGCACCTCCCCCAGGTAGATGGCGCAGTAGAGGAAAACGGCGTAGAGTACCAGCATATTGGAGGGGATCGCCAGCTGGACCCGGTGCTGGAGGATGCTGGGGAGGGCCAGGGCGAAGACCCCCAGGATGCACTGGGCCAGCATCAGCACATAATCCCCCTTGACACGGACGCCGGTTTCGTCGGTTTCGGTGGGGGCCAGGGCCATGGCGATGGAGATAAAGATGATGGAGGCCACCAGAGTGACGGTGACGATGGTGAAGATCATCTTGCGCCAGTTGAAGGGCTTTCGTTCCTGTTTGTGTTTCATAGGGTTCCTCCTTCCAGGGGCGGCGTCAAATCCGAAAAAGTGATTGCAAATCGATTATTTAAATATAACACAAATTTGAGGGACCTGTAAAGCGCCGCCGCCCGGCCCCCGGCCCAAACCCGGGCGGGAAGGAGGGCCGGAGCCATCCCTCCGGCTTTGCCGCGGGGCTGAAATGAAGTTTTTCAAATGCGATCATTACAAAATGACCCGGGAAAAACCTGCCGTCCTTGGATATCATGATAAAATATGCAGGAAAAAATTTTTTATCTTGCAAACAGGAGGGGAATCCACTAAAATATTCTTTAGAATGTGAAGAAGCCGAAAGGCGAGGGAAAGAAAGGAAGGAACGCCAATGCCAGTGGAAATGCTCGCGAACCGTTCGGTGGCCCAGCTGGAGGCCCTGCGGCTGGAGCTGATGGAGGAATACGAAAGCTACCGCGCCATGGGCCTGGACCTGGATATGTCCAGGGGGAAGCCCAGCGCCCGGCAGCTCGATTTGTGCCAGGAGATGCTGGACACCGTCACCAGCCGGTCCGGCACCATTTCGGAAAGCGGCATCGACTGCCGCAACTACGGCTATCTGGACGGGCTGCCGGAGGTGCGGCAGCTGCTGGCGAATATGCTGGAGGTGGGAAAGGACGAGATCATCGTGGGGGGCAATTCCAGCCTCAATATGATGTACGACTGCATGACCCGGGCCCTCCTTTACGGGGTGTACGGCTCCGACAAGCCCTGGTGCAAGGAGCCGGAGATCAAGTTCCTCTGCCCGGTCCCCGGCTATGACCGCCACTTCGCCATCACCCAGCACTTCGGCATCCGGATGATCAACATCGACATGACCGACGAGGGCCCCAATATGGACCAGGTGGAGCGGTATGTGGAGAGCGACCCGGCGGTAAAGGGGATCTGGTGCGTCCCCAAGTATTCCAATCCCACCGGCATCACCTATTCCGACCGGGTGGTGGAGCGGTTCGCCGGCCTCACCCCCGCCGCGCGGGATTTCCGCATCTTCTGGGACAACGCCTACACCGTCCACGACCTTTACGACGAGGGGGACCATCTTTTGGACCTCTTCTCCCTCTTGAAGGAGAAGGGGAAGGAAGACATGATCTTCATCTTCGGCTCCACCTCCAAAATCTCCTTCGCCGGGGCGGGGCTGGCGGCGGTGGCCGCCTCCCGGAAGAACATCGCCTTCATGCGGCGCCAGCTGGCCATCCAGACCATCAGCTACGACAAGATCACCCAGCTGATGCACGTCCGCTTTTTCCAGGACCTGGACCACCTGAAGGAGCATATGAAGAAGCACGCGGCCATCCTGCGGCCCAAGTTCCAGATGGTGGAGGAGATCCTTACCCGGGAGCTGGACGGCCTGGGGATTGCTCGGTGGACCAGGCCCCGGGGCGGGTATTTCATCTCCTTCGACACCCTCCCCGGCTGCGCCAAGCGCACCGTGGCCCTCTGCAAGGAGGCTGGGGTGACCCTCACCGCCGCCGGGGCCGCCTTCCCCTACGGCATCGACCCCAAGGACACCAACATCCGCATCGCCCCGTCCTACCCCGAGCTGGGGGAGCTGGAGCAGGCCGCCAAGCTCTTCTGCCTAGCGGTGAAGATCGCTTCGGTGGAGTACCTCCTCACCACCAGCGTCTAACCGGGCAAGGGCCCGGAGCCATATCGCGCCCTAAAGGGTTCCTGGGGCCAGGCCCTCTCCCGCGCCCGAGGCGGCGGAGGGTCTCACGTTTCCCGGGCAAGGGCCCGGCGCCGCGTCGCGCCCTGGGGCTTCTCGGGACAGAACCCTCTCCCGCGCCCGGGGCGGCGGAGGGTCTCACGTTTCCCGGGCCGGGGCCCGGAGCCATATCGCGCCCTAAAGGGTTCCTGGGGCCAGGCCC
>CAJFUT010000264.1 GCA_904420255.1 uncultured Angelakisella sp.
GGAGAAGGATTGGACTGTAAATATAAGCCTTTGCTTATTTGCCGTTCTCGCACTTCTGGTTGGCAACGGTGCAGGAAGTCTTGCAGGCGGACTGGCAGGAAGCCTGGCACTCGCCGCAACCGCCCTTGGCGGCAGTTTCTTTCAGGTTTGCTTTATTGAGGGTTTTGACGTGTTTCATTTTTGATTCCTCCTGTTGTGGATTACGTTCTTCTCTCAGGCAATCGCTTTTTAAACTATTATAGCATGGGGTTTCTGAAATTTCCAGCCCTTTTCAGCGGACTTTGCGGCGTTTGTTGACCCCGAGGACCCCCCCGATCATGCCGCTGGAGGCATAGATGATGAATTTATAGAGCCCGAGGACCCCCACCGGCTGCCCCAGGAGCATCAGCTCGCAAAAGAGGGCCAGGAGGAAGATCACCGTGCCGCACACCAGCCCCCAAAGGAGGCCCTGCTCCCGGATCAGCCTGGCGCAGCAATACCCGGAGCCGATGGTGCCCACCGCCACCGAAAAGATGGAAAGGGGCACCACAGCGCTGTGGGGCAGGTCCCGGACTGACATCAGGGCCGCGAAGGCGCAGAGCAGCAGAAAGGACAGAAGCACCCCCACCGCCACCGACAGGGCAACCGCCTTGGAGCGGGCGGCCATACTGCTTTTGGAACCCGAGCCGGTGGACGGTTTTCTCATAGTAACGACACTCCTCATTGATGATACTTTCTATAAGACTATATTCAAAAAGGAGCGCAGTTATTCAGCAATCACTTTTTGGCGGGGGCGGCCGCTTCCTTGGGGGTGGTGTTCTGCTGGACGGCCCAACGGGTGATCCGCAGCTTGCTGCGGTCGCTTCCGGTTTCGATGACCAGGGTGTCCTCCTTGATGCTGACGATGGTGCCCACAATGCCGCCGATGGTGATGATGTCATCCCCCACCTCCAGGCTGGAGCGCATTTTGCTGGATTCCTTCTCCCTCTTCTGCTGGGGGCGCAGGATGAAGAAATAGAAGACAACGACAATGAGAACCAGGGAGAAAATGCTGGGCAGCATACTGCCGCTGGCTGCGGCATCGGTGGTAAGGAACGCGAAGCTCATGATACATACCTCCAAGATTTTTAACGGTCATTGCCGGTCCCGCCCGGAGCGTCAGGGCCCCGCGGCGGAACGGCCGTCCGGGGCGGAACCCCGGAGCTTTCCAAGGGAATTTTTAGAGCCGTTTCGGCTATTATAGCATACTATGCCGCCGGCTTTCAAGGGCTGGGGACAGGATGGCTCCCATCCTTTTGGAAATCCCCCTGCCGCGGGCGGGAGGATGGCGGCTTATATCCTCCGGCCCAGGACGGGAACCAGCTCCCGGTAAAGCTCCCCGAAGCGCCCCTGGTCCAGGGCGTCCCGGATCCGCTCCATCAGGGTGTTGTAGAAATAGAGGTTGTGCATCACCACCAGGCGCATCCCCAGCATCTCCTTGGCCCGGAGAAGATGGCGGATGTAGGCCCTGGAATGGCGCTGGCAGGCAGGGCAGCCGCAGCCCTCCTCGATGGGGCCGGGATCCCTCTCATATTTGTTGTTCTGAATGTTCATGATCCCGTTCCAGGTGAAAAGATGGCCGTGGCGGGCGTTCCTGCTGGGCATGACGCAGTCGAAAAGGTCCACCCCCCGGGCCACCCCCTCCAGAATATTCACCGGCGTCCCCACCCCCATGAGGTAGCGGGGCTTGTCCGCCGGCATATGGGGCTCCACCTCCTCGATGATGTGATACATCACCTCGGCGGGCTCCCCCACTGCCAGCCCCCCGATGGCGTAGCCATCCAGGCCCATGGCGGCGATCTCCTTCATATGGTCCACCCGGATGTCGTCGTAGGTCCCCCCCTGGTTGATGCCGAACAGGAGCTGATGGGGGTTGATGGTGCCGGGCAGGCTGTTGAGCCGCGCCATCTCCGCCTGGCAGCGCCGGAGCCAGCGGGTGGTCCGGGCCACCGAATCCTCCACATAACCCCGGGGGGCGGGGTTCTCGATGCATTCGTCGAAGGCCATGGCGATGGTGGAGGCCAGGTTGGACTGAATCCTCATGCTTTCCTCCGGCCCCATGAAGATGCGCTTGCCGTCCACATGGGACTGGAAGGTGACCCCTTCCTCCCGAATCTTCCGCAGCACCGCCAGGGAAAAGACCTGGAAGCCGCCGCTGTCAGTGAGGATGGGGCGCTTCCAGCCGGTGAACTTGTGAAGCCCCCCCAGCTGGCGGATCACATCGTCGCCGGGACGGACATGGAGATGGTAGGTGTTGCAGAGCTCCACCTGGCAGTGAAGCTCCTCCAGGTCGTAGGAGGAGATCCCGCCTTTGATGGCGGCGCTGGTGGCCACATTCATAAAGGCCGGGGTCTGGACCACCCCATGGACGGTGGTGAATTCCCCCCGCCGGGCGCTCCCCTCTTTGCGGATCAGTCGGTACATGGCTCCTCCTTTGGCGGGTCGGCGATGAACATAGCGTCGCCGAAGCTGAAAAAGCGGTATTTTTCCTCCACTGCGGTGCGGTAAGCCTCCATGGTGTTTTCATAGCCGGCAAAGGCGCTCACCAGCATGATGAGGGTGCTTTCCGGCAGATGGAAATTGGTGATGAGGCCGTCCAGCACTTTGAAGCGGTAGCCGGGGTAGATAAAGATGCTGGTGCTGGCGGAGCAGCTTTCCAGATGGTCGGTGTAGGCCGATTCCAGGGTCCGGCAGGAGGTGGTGCCCACGGCGATGACCCGCCGGCCCTCCCGTTTGGCGGCGTTCACCATGTCCGCGGTGGCCTGGGGCACATAATAATGCTCTGAGTGCATATGATGTTCTGTAATGCTTTCCACCTTCACAGGCCGGAAAGTCCCCAGGCCCACATGAAGGGTGACGTAGCCGATCCGGACCCCCTTCCCCTTCAGCTCCTCCAGAAGCTCCGGGGTGAAATGGAGGCCTGCGGTGGGGGCGGCGGCGCTTCCCAGCTCCCGGGAATAGACCGTCTGGTACCGCTCCTTGTCCTCCAGCTTTTCGGTGATATAGGGGGGCAGGGGCATCTGGCCGATCCGCTCCAGCACCTCAAAGATGTTGTCCCCCTGGTAGGAGAACCGCACCAGGCGGTTTCCCTCATTGACGTTCTCCAGCACCTCCGCCGTCAGCAGGCCCTCCCCGAATACCACCCGGGCGCCGGGCTTCAGGCGCTTTCCAGGCTTGACCAGGGTTTCCCAGACGTCCTTTCCCTTCTGCTCCAGCAGGAGGAACTCTACGGCGCCGCCGCTGCCCTCCTTGACCCCCAGCAGCCGGGAGGGCATCACCCGGCTGTCGTTGAGGATCAGCACGTCCCCCGGCACCAAAAGCTTTGGGATGTCGTAAAAATGCAGATGCCGGATGGAGCCGTCACTCCGCCCCAGGCACATGAGGCGGGACTGATCCCGCCGCTCCAGGGGATGCTGGGCGATCAGCTCCTTGGGAAGCTGAAAGCCAAAGTCCGATTTCAGCATATGCTCCTGATCCATAAAGCACGCTCCTCGCTCCCCCAAAACCGGCGGCTGGGGAAATTCCCCGAAATCCCACCGCAAATTCAAATTGACAGGGGGGCTCTCAAAATGGTAATATAAGCAAAGAGAGATTTCACAAAAGGCAAAAAGAAAGCTGGCTTAAAGAAAGTCAACAGCTCTATTATAGTGTATTTTTGGCCGGTTTTCAACCGGCTCTTTGTCTTTTCGCCACAAACCACAGCCGTAAAAGGAGAATATCATGATGAAAAGCTATCGCGCAGGGGTCATCGGCGCCACCGGCATGGTGGGGCAGCGGTTCGTTTCCCTTCTGGAGGGCCATCCATGGTTCACAGTGACGGCTCTGGCCGCCTCCGCCCGGTCGGCGGGGAAAAGCTACGCCCAGGCGGTGGAGGGGCGCTGGGCCATGCCCTCCCCCATTCCGGCCCGGGTGGGACAAATGACCGTCCTGGACGCTGTGGCGGATATGGACGCCATTCTCTCCCAGGTGGACTTTGTGTTCTGCGCCGTGGATATGAAAAAGGAGGAGATTCTGGCCCTGGAGGAGGCCTACGCCCGGCGGGAGTGCCCGGTGATTTCCAATAACTCCGCCCACCGCGCCGTCCCGGACGTCCCCATGATCATCCCCGAAGTGAATCCCGGCCACGCCGAAGTCATCCCGGCCCAGCGCCGGCGCCTTGGGACCCGCCGGGGCTTTATCGCTGTGAAATCCAACTGCTCCCTTCAGAGCTATGTGCCCGCCCTCCATCCCCTTATGGACCTGGGGGTCACAAAGGCCCTGGCCTGCACCTACCAGGCCATCTCCGGGGCCGGGAAGACCTTCGCCTCTTGGCCTGAGATGGAGGACAATGTCATCCCCTACATCGGCGGCGAGGAGGAAAAAAGCGAGCGGGAGCCCCTGAAAATCTGGGGGACGGTGGAAAACGGGCAGATCGTCCCCGCCGCGGCCCCCGCCATCACCACCCAGTGCATCCGGGTGCCGGTTTCCGACGGCCACCTGGCGGCGGTGTTTTTCTCCCTGGACCGGAAGGTTCCCCGGGAGGAAATCCTCCGGCGCTGGCTGGACTACCAGGGGGAGCCCCAGCGCCTGGCCCTTCCCTCCGCCCCCA
>CAJFUT010000265.1 GCA_904420255.1 uncultured Angelakisella sp.
GCCATCTGGTAGGTGGCCGCCCGGGCGTGGTCGATGGCGATGCCGGGGGAAACCAGCAGCCGCTGGTCCAGGTTCTCCACCGGGGAGGGGGCTTGTCCCTCCGCCTCATCCTTGCCCCGGGGGACAAAGAAGTAGGCGCACCGCTCCAGAAAGCCGGTGAAGGGCAGGAAGATGATGGTGATGGTGACGTTGAAAAGGGTGTGGAAATTGGCGATGCCGCCCTTGTCGATGGCGTCCCCCCAGAAGGGGAGCAGCCCCAGGGACTGGGCCGCATAGGTGCCCGCCAGGAAGATGGCGGTGCCCATGAGGTTGAGGGAAAGGTGGACAAAGGCGGACCGCTTGGCGTTTTTGGAGGCCCCGACGCTGGCCAGGATGGGGGTGATGCAGGTGCCGATATTCTGCCCCAGGATAATGGGCACGGCGGCGCCCCAGGTGACGGCCCCGGTGGAGGAGAGGGCCTGGAGGATGCCCACCGAGGCGGAGGAGGACTGGATGACGGCGGTGACCCCCGCCCCCACCAGCACCCCGATGATGGGGTTGGTCATGGTCTGGAACAGCTGGGCGAAGGCGGGCAGCTCCCGGAGGGGCTCCACCGCCGCCTCCATCTGGAACATCCCGGTGAAGAGGATGCCGAAGCCCAGGAGCATCTGCCCCACCTCCTTGGGCCGCTCCTTCTTGGCGGCGAAGTAGAGGAGGATGCCCGCGATGGCCATAAGGGGGGCCAGAGTGTCCGGGGAGATGAGGCGCAGGAGGAAATTATCCCCCTCCACGCTGGAAAGGCGCAGGATGTGGGCGGTGACGGTGGTGCCGATGTTGGCCCCCATGATGACCCCGATGGCCTGGCGCAGCTTCATGACCCGGGCGTTGACCAGCCCCACGATGATGACGGTGGTGGCGGAGGAGGACTGGATGGCGGCAGTCACCGCCGCCCCCAGCAGCACCCCTTTCAGGGGGCTGTCGGTGAGGCGCTCCAGCACCTTTTCCAGCCGGCCCTGGGAGGCCTTTTCCAGGCTCCCCCCCAGCACCGACATCCCGTACAGAAACAGCGCCAGCCCGCCGAACAGGGCGATAAAACCGAACAGATCCAAGTCGTTTCCTCCCAGCGATTTTCTCCTTCTGCCTGCCCCGGCCCGCAGCCGGTATTCTTTTTTATGATAATCTATTTTCCCCAAAAAATCAAAGCTTTTTTCGTCGTTCCCGTCAATGCCCCGGCGGTACCATCCTATGGCGGCGGCAGGGGTTTTATGCTATAATAACACCTGGAACGGCTGTTGGATCCCTTCCCCCGGGGCTGCGGGCCCCGCAGCCTCCGGATGGGGCCGGACGCCCCTCGCCCCCGCCGGGCGGGCAGCCCCGTTCCCTGCCCCGGCAGGATATTTTGAAAGGAGAATGCTGATATGAGTACCCCCCACAACGCCGCAGAAAAAGGCCAAATCGCGAAGGTCTGCCTCATGCCCGGCGACCCCCTCCGGGCAAAGTTCATTTCCGAGAATTTCCTGGAGGACGCCGTCTGCTTCTCCTCGGTCCGGGGGATGCTGGGCTACACCGGCAAATACAAGGGCCATGAGGTTTCCGTCATGGGCCACGGCATGGGGATGCCCTCCATCGGCATCTATTCCTACGAGCTTTTCGCCTTCTACGGCGTGGAGAAGATCATCCGCATCGGCTCCGCCGGCGGGATGCATCCCGGCCTGGACCTGGGGGACATCGTCATCGCCCAGGGGGCCTGCACCGATTCCAACTACGCCGCCCAGTATGAGCTCCCCGGCGCCTTCGCCCCCATCGCCGACTACGACCTCCTCTCCACCGCCGTCACCCTGGCCCGGAAATCCGGGGTGAAGCACATGGTGGGCAACGTGGTCTCCAGCGACGTCTTCTATTCCGCCCACCCCGAGAGGAGCGACAAATGGCTGGCCATGGGCGCCCTCTGCGCCGAGATGGAGTGCGCCGCCCTCTATATGAACGCCGCCTTCCTCAAGAAGAAGGCCCTGGGCCTGCTGACCATCTCCGACCTCCTCAGCGACCCGGAGCGCGCCATGACCGCCGAGGAGCGCCAGACCTCCTTCAAGGATATGATGACCCTGGCCCTGGAAACCGCCATCGCGGAATGATGTTCCCTGCCGGGGGCTTTTGTGAATCATCGGTTTTTTCCCTGGGACCCGAAAGGGTCCCTTTTTTCTGCAACGCTAGATTTCCTTCTATTTTTGTTCCGCTCGAAGCGCAACGCCGAATATGTTACTTTCTTCGTCAGAAGAAAGTAACCAAAGACTGACCAAAGGGGGCACCCCTTTGGAAACCCCACGGCCAAAACCAGTCGGCGCTCAGTAC
>CAJFUT010000266.1 GCA_904420255.1 uncultured Angelakisella sp.
GTCATCTTCTTGGGGAAGTGGCGGCGCTCATGGAGCCCCACATAGTCGGTGATGAAGGTGACCCCCCGGGCCTCGGGCATATTGGAGCGGATCACCTCGGGGTAGTAGGCCACCACCGGGCAGTTGTAATGGTTATCCCCCAGGCCCTCGTCCAGGTTGTAGGACATACAGGGGTAGAAGATGTTGGTGACCCCCATGGAGATGAGGGCCTCCACATGGCCGTGCATCAGCTTGGCCGGGAAGCAGACGGTATCCGAGGGGATGGTGTGCTGGCCGCTGAGGTAGAGGTCCCGGTCGCTGAGGGGGCTGGTGACCACCTCGAAGCCCAGGCTGGTGAAGAAGGCGTGCCAGAAGGGCAGCAGCTCGTAGAGATTGAGGCCCATGGGCAGGCCGATCTTCCCCCGGGGGCCGGGGACCGGCTTGTAGCTCAGGAGCATCTCCAGCTTCCGCTGGTAGAGGTTGAGGGAGTTGTCCGCCTCCTTGTGGGTGATGGGGCGCTCGCAGCGGTTGCCGCTGATGTATTTGCGCCCTCCCCCGAAGGTGTTCACCGTCAGGCGGCAGTTGTTGGGGCAGAGGCCGCAGTTGACGCTCTGGACCTTATGTACGAAGGAATCGATCTCCCGGGGGCCCAGGATGGTGGAATGGGGCTCCTCCCCGGGCCTGCCCTCCAGCTCCGCCATCTGGATGGCGTAGAGGGCGGCGCCGTAGGCCCCCATGAGGCCGGCGATATTGGGGCGGACCACCTCCACCCCCAGCTCCTGCTCAAAGGCCCGGAGCACCGCGTCGTTGTGGAAAGTGCCCCCCTGGACCACGATATGCCTGCCCAGCTCCCGGGGGTCGGTGGCCCGGATGACCTTGTAGAGGGCGTTTTTCACCACGCTGATGGAAAGGCCGGCGGAGATGTCCTCCACGCTGGCGCCGTCCTTCTGGGCCTGCTTCACCGAGGAGTTCATAAAGACGGTGCAGCGGCTCCCCAGGTCCACCGGGTGCTTGGCGAAAAGCCCCAGGTTGGCGAAGTCCTCGATGGTGTACCCCAGGGCCTCGGCAAAGGTCTGGAGGAAGCTGCCGCAGCCGGAGGAGCAGGCCTCGTTGAGGAAGATGTTGTCGATGACGCCGTTTTTGATCTTGAAGCACTTGATGTCCTGGCCGCCGATGTCGATGACAAAATCCACGTCGGGCATGAACTTCTTGGCGGCGGTGAAGTGGGCCACCGTTTCCACCACCCCGTAGTCCACCCCGAAGGCGCTTTTGATCATCTCCTCCCCGTAGCCGGTGACCGCCCCGGCGGCGATCCTGATGTCCGGCCTTTTCTCATAAAGCTCCTGGAAAAACTCCCGGATCAGGGGGACGGGGTTGCCGGAGTTGGGCTGGTACTTGGAATAGAGCATCCCGCCCCTTTCATCGGTGACCACCGTCTTGACGGTGGTGGAGCCGGCGTCGATGCCCACATAGACGGGGCCCTCCACATCCTCCAGCCGGCCGCAGGGGACGGCGTGGCGCCAGTGGCGCTGGGTGAAGGCCCGGTGCTCCTCCCGGCTTTCAAAGAGGGGCGGGATGACGGCGTATTCCCCGTGGCCCCGGTAGGCCGCGAGGGTCTTGACGGCCTCGGAAAGGTCCATCTCCCCCTCCCCGCACCAGGCGGCCCCCAGGGCCACATAGTAGAGGGAATTCTCGGGGCAGATGCCGGTGAGCTTCAGGGTCTTGTCGAAGCTCTCCCGCAGCCGGGGCAGGAAGGTGAGGGGCCCGCCCAGGTAGAGGACCTTCCCCTGGATCCGCCGCCCCTGGGCGAGGCCGGCGATGGTCTGGTTCACCACCGCCCCGAAGATGCTGGCGGCCACGTCCTCCTTTCTGGCCCCCTGGTTCAGGAGGGGCTGGATGTCGGTCTTGGCGAAGACGCCGCAGCGGCTGGCGATGGTGTAGGTCCGCTGGCTTTTGGCGGCCAGCTCGTCCAGCTGGGCGGGGGTCACCTTCAGGAGGGTGGCCATCTGGTCGATGAAGGCGCCGGTGCCCCCGGCGCAGGAGCCGTTCATCCGCACCTCCATCCCCCCGGTGAGGAAGAGGATCTTGGCGTCCTCCCCGCCCAGCTCGATGATGGCGTCGGCCCCGGGGCAGAGGCGGCTGGCGGCCACCCGGGTGGCGTACACCTCCTGGACAAAGGGGATACCGCAGCCCTGGGCCATCCCCATGCCGGCGGAGCCGGAGATGGCAAGGGAAGCCGTGCGGCCCCGGAGCACCTCCTTCTCCACCTGGCCCAGCAGCTCCCCCGTCTTCTGGGTGATCTGGGAATAATGCCTCTGGTAGGAGGAATAGATGATCTCATCCCGTTCGTCCAGCACCACGCATTTGATGGTGGTGGAGCCCACATCCAGTCCGATTTTCAGCATACCGCTTCTTCCTCCTCATTTTCGGCTTCGGCAGGCTCCCCGGGGAAGCGCCTTTCCAGCTCCTCCCGGTAGCCCTCCAGATTCCGGTTCATCCGGTCGTAAAATTCCATCATCCGCCTGAGCTCCTCCTGGGTGAAGCCCCGGAGGCGCCGGTCCAGAATCTTTTTCTGAAGCTCCTGGGCCCGCCGGGCCACTTCCTCCCCCTTGGGGGTGAGGATGACCAGGCTCCTGCGGTGGTCGCCGCAGCCCCGCTCCCGGCGCACCAGGCCGGCCCGCTCCATCCGCTTGGCGGAAACCGCCACCGCCGCCCGGCTCACCCCCAGCATCCGGGCCACCTGGCCCTGGCTGATGGGGCCCGTCTGGCCGATGGTCCACAGCATGGGAAGCTGGCTGGGGTGGAACTCCTCCCCCGCCAGCAGATGAAATACGCAGGATTGATACAGCGCGTGATTCTTCCGGTCCAGCTCCAGGAGCCGGATGGCTTCGCCGTCCATGGTTCTTCCCCTTCCTTCGGGCCCCAGCGGCCCGGGATGTTATCCGGTTAAATGTCAACCGATTACAAAGGCATTTTATTCGATTTCTCCCCGGGGAACAATAAATAAATTATGAACAAACTATGTCAATTCTTTCATAATTTCTCCATTTTCTCCCGGCTTCGTCGTTTTCCCCAAAAACTCTCTCCACCGCGCCCGGCAAACCGTCTTCCCTGCCCGGGGAACCGGGGCTTCCCGGCGGATTCCCCGGGAGGGGCGGCAGAAATTCCCTCCCCGGCCCTTCGGGGAGGGAATGGCGGGAAAGGCAGCCCTTTCCTGGGGCCTCTCTTGTTATTCCTTCAGGAGAAACACCGGGATGGGCGGGTCGTTTTCCCGGTTGGGGAAATCGATGCGCAGGACGTTCCAGACCCGGGGGTCCAGCCCCCGGAGCCAGCGGAGGACGGCGTCCCGCTCCTCATAGCCGTTTTCCTTCCCATAATAGATGCAGAGGGAAAGGACCCCGCCGGGCTTCAAAATCTCCAGGGCCTTTTCAAGGGCGGGGAGGGTGGTGCCGGCGGCGGTAAAGACCCGGTGGTCCGCCCCGGGGAGCCACCCCAGGTTAAAGACGATGCAGTCGGCGGTGCCGGGGGCGGCGCAGCGGTCCAGGTGCTGGTGGCCCATTTGGAGGACCTCCACCCGGTCCTCCAGCCCCTCCTGACGCACCAGGGCCCGGGTGGCCTCCACCGCCTCCTCCTGGATATCCAGGGCCAGCACCCGGCCGGCGGGCCCCGCCAGCCTCGCCAGCAGGACGGTATCCCGGCCGCGGCCCGCCGTGGCGTCGATGCAGAAGGCCCCGGGGCGGACATGGCGGGCCATAAAGCTGTGGGTGAGGGCCAGGCTGTTCCAGCCCACTATTCCGCCACCCCCAGGGCGGCGGCCCACTCCTTCGGCCGGAAGCCGGTGAGGACAAAGCCCTCCCCCGCCAGCACCGGGCGCTTCACCAGCATCCCGTCGGTGGCCAGCAGCCGCAGCTGCTCCTCCCGGCTCATTTCCGGCAGCCGCCGGGCCAGCTCCAGCTGGCGGTATTTCATGCCGCTGGTGTTCCAGAGGCGCTTCAGGGGCACCCCGGCGTCCGCCCAGGCGGTCAGCTCCTCCAGGGTGGGGTTCTGCTCCACAATGTGGCGGTCCTCAAAGGCCACCTCCCGCTCCTCCAGCCATTTTTTCGCCTTCTGGCAGGTGCTGCACTTGGGGTATTCGATAAACGTAACCTTCACGGCGCTTCCTCCTTCCTGGGGCCCGGCCTCACCGGGCCTCCTGCTCCAGCCACTGCTTCCACACCTCGGGGGCATAGCCCACGGTGGCCTTTTCCCCGCTGCGGACAATGGGGGTCCGCAGGAGGGAGGGGTTCTCCAGCAGCTTTTCCACCTTGGCCTCCTCCCCGGCCAGGTACTTCACCAGGGGGTAGTCCTTGGCCTTGGGGTCCAGCATCGCCTCCAGCCCCAGGGCGTTTTTCACTTTGGTCAGTTCCCCCCGGCTCATGCCGTACCGGGGCAGGTCCACCGACTGGAACCGGACCCCCCGCTCCTTGAAAAAACGCTCCGCCTTTTTGGTATCGAAGCACTTGCTTTTGCCAAAAATCTGGATGGTCACGGCTCCTCCTCCCCTACCCAGCAAAACCGCGGGAGGCGCCTGCCGTCCCGCTCCACCTCCTGGCTCCACATGGCCGCCGGGCGGACCCAGAGCCCCCGCTCCCCATAGAGGGCCTGATAAACCACCAGCTCCTCCATGGTTTCGGAATGGCGGGCGGTGCCCAGCACCCGGTACAGCTTCCCCTTGAAATGCCGGTAGACCCCCGGCCGGATCCCTTCTTCCACAGCGCCGCCCCCCCTTCGATTCCATCCCCCATGATACCATGAGCGCAAAGCGCGAATGGGATAATCCGCCATGTTTTTCGGTTCCCGGCGCAGCCGGGGAGAAAAACGGCATAAAAA
>CAJFUT010000267.1 GCA_904420255.1 uncultured Angelakisella sp.
GGGCCCGGGGGCCTCCCCGGTCAATCTTTGGCCACTTTCTTTTGATCAAGAAAGTGGCGACACCGGCGTCGGACGTCTGTCTGACAATTTCTCAAACCTCTCCATTACCCATGGCACAATCAAAAACATCCCGGCGATTCAGGCAGAACAAAAATAGAATGAGGCGCAATGGTACAAAAAGGGTGGGGGCCCCGCAGGGCCCCCAAAGAGCGGCGCACAAACCAACGATTCACGAAACATAGCTCACGGACATCCCTCCCTGCGGTCGGGAACGTGGCCACGAAAGCCCCACCGGGGCTTTCGTCCCGTTCGGGACCGGCCAGGCCGCCGGACCTGCCCGGTTCAGACGTTGATCTCCGCCTTGTCCCCCAGGAGGTCCCGGTTGGCCTCGAGGATGGGGTCCACCACGGCGGCGAGGAACTCCTCCACCTGCCGGGGGGCCCTGCCGGTGAAGGCCTCCGGCTTCAGGAGGGCCTCCACCTCGTCGTAGTCCAGGCCGAAGCTGGGGTCGGCGCAGACCCGCTCGATGAGGTCGTTGGGCTTCCCCTCCTCCTTGACGGTGCGCCCGGCGGCGATGGAATGGAGCCGGAGCTTCTCGTGGAGCTCCTGGCGGTCGCCGCCCTTTTTCACAGCGCTCATCATGATGTTCTCGGTGGCCATGAAGGGCAGCTCGTTCATCACCCGCTGGCGGATCACCTTGGGGTAGACCACCAGCCCGTCGCAGATGTTTTCCATCAGGTTCAGGATGGCGTCCACCCCCAGGAAGGCCTCGGCCACGGCGATGCGCTTGTTGGCCGAGTCGTCCAGGGTCCGCTCAAACCACTGGGTGGCGGCGGTGAAGGCGGGGTTCAGCAGGTCCACAATGACATAGCGGGAAAGGGCGGTGACCCGCTCGCTGCGCATGGGGTTGCGCTTGTAGGGCATGGCGGAGGAGCCGATCTGGCTCTTTTCAAAGGGCTCCTCCATCTCCTTGAAGTTCTGGAGGATCCGCATATCGTTGGAAAACTTGCCGGCGGACTGGGCGATGCCGGAGAGGACGGCGCAGACATAGAAATCCACCTTCCGGGAGTAGGTCTGGCCGGAAACCGGCACCACCTTCTCAAAGCCCATCTGGCGGGCGACGGACTCCTCCACCGCCCGGATCTTCCCCTCGTCCCCCTCAAAAAGCTCCACGAAGCTTGCCTGGGTGCCGGTGGTGCCCTTGCTCCCCAGGAGGGCGAGGCTCCCCAGCCGGTGCTCCAGCTCGGCAAGGTCGCTCACCAGGTCGTTGATCCAAAGGGTGGCCCGCTTGCCCACGGTGGTGAGCTGGGCGGGCTGGAGGTGGGTGTAGGCCAGGCAGGGCATATCCTTGTACCGCCTGGCGAAGTCCGCCAGGAGGGCGATGACGTTGATGAGCTTTTTCCGCACCAGCCGGAGGCCCTGGTCCATGAGGATGATGTCGGTGTTGTCCCCCACATAGCAGCTGGTGGCCCCCAGGTGGATGATCCCCTTGGCGTGGGGGCACTGGACCCCGTAGGCGTAGACGTGGCTCATGACGTCGTGGCGGCATTCCTTCTCCCGGGCCACCGCCACGTCGTAGTTGATGTCGTCGGCATGGGCGGTGAGCTCGTCGATCTGCTCCTGGGTGATGGGGAGGCCCTGCTCCCGCTCCGCCTTGGCCAGGGCGATCCAGAGCCGCCGCCAGGTGCGGAATTTGTTGTCCTCGGAAAAGATATACTGCATCTCCCGGCTGGCGTACCGGGTGGAAAAGGGGCTGATATAGCGGTCGTGGTTTTCCAAAATCGTCTTACCTCCCGGGGCCGGCGGCGTCCGGCCCTCCATGATGCTCCCGCCCCCGGGGCCGGGGGCGGGGCGTTTCGTTACAGCTTATAATAGTCGGCGGCGCCTTCAAAGAGGGGCTGGTATTTCTCCCCCTCCACGTTTTTGTAGAGGAAGGGCCCGCTGCGCTCGGTGTGGCCCATCTTCCCCAGCACCCGGCCGTCGGGGCTGGTGATCCCCTCCACCGCGAAGAGGGAGCCGTTGGGGTTATACCGCACGTCCATGGTGGGCTCCCCGGCAAGGTCCACATACTGGGTGGCGATCTGGCCGTTTTGGGCAAGCCGGCGGATGGTTTCCTCCGGGGCCACAAACCGCCCCTCCCCGTGGCTGATGGCCACGGTGTGGACCTCCCCGGGCTGGGTCCGGGAGAGCCAGGGGCTCATATTGCTGGCGACGCGGGTCCGCACCAGCATGGACTGGTGCCGCCCGATGACGTTGTAGGTGAGGGTGGGGCTGTCCTCCTCGGCGTCCACAATATCCCCGTAGGGCACCAGGCCCAGCTTCACCAGGGCCTGGAAGCCGTTGCAGATGCCGCACATGAGGCCGTCCCTGTGCTGGAGCAGCTCCCGGACGCTCTCCTTGACCCGGGGATTGCGGAAGAAGGCGGTGATGAACTTGCCGGAGCCGTCCGGCTCGTCGCCGCCGGAGAAGCCCCCGGGGATCACCACCATCTGGCTCTCCCCGATGGCCTCGGCCATGGCCGCGGCGGATTCCGCCACGTCCCGGGCGGTGAGGTTCCGGACCACCAGGATCCGGGGCCGGATCCCCGCCCGGCTCAGGGCCCGGGCGGTGTCGTATTCGCAGTTGGTGCCGGGGAACACCGGGATGAGGGCCTGGGGCCGGGCCGCCCCCACCCTGGGGGCCGCCGGCTTCCGGGCCGGGGAGGTGAAAGCCTCCACCGGGGCCTTCTGGACGGTGGTATGGTAGGGGAACACCGGCTCCAGCTTCCCTTCGTAGAGGGCCTGGAGGGGCTCCAGCTCCACCCGCTCCCCGCCGGCGGCGAAGGCGTATTCCCCGGTCACACGGCCCAGCAGCTCCCCGCCCTCGGGGAGGGGGACGCCGGGGGCCAGCTCCAGGATGAAGCCGCCGTAGGCGTAGCCGAAGAGCCGGTCCAGGGGGAAGGCGGGCTCCAGCTCCACCCCCAGGCGGTTGCCCAGGCAGGACTTGAAGAGCTGCTCCGCCATGCCGCCGTAGCCGGGGGTGGAGGCGGAGAGGACGCAGCCTTCCCGGATGAGGGCCTCCACCTTTTCAAAGCAGCCCAGAAGGCTCTCCTTTTTGGGGATGAGGCCGTCCCGGGTCTCCGGGGCCAGCCAGCAGAGGGTGCTGCCGGGGCGGCGGAACTCCGGGGTGGTGACATACCGGGCGCTGCCCCAGCTGACGGCGAAGGACACCAGGGTGGGGGGCACGTCCAGGTTTTCAAAGCTGCCGGACATGGAATCCTTGCCGCCGATGGCGGCCACCCCCAGGTCGTCCTGGGCCTCCAGGGCGCCCAGGAGGGCCCCCAGGGGCTTGCCCCAGCGCCGGGGGTCGGCGCCCAGCCGCTCAAAGTATTCCTGGAAGGTCATGTAGGCGTGCTCCCGGGGGAAGCCGGCGGCGATGAGCTTGCTGAGGCTCTCCACCACCGCGAGGTAACTCCCCCGGTAGGGGCTCTGGGAGGCGATGACCGGGTTGTAGCCCCAGGCCATGCCGGAGCAGGTGGTGGTTTCCCCATGGAGCACCGGCAGCTTTGCCGCCATGGCCTGGACGGGGGTGAGCTGGTGCTTCCCGCCGAAGGGCATCACCACCGTGGCGGCGCCGATGGTGGAATCAAACCGCTCCGAAAGGCCCTTCTTGCTGCAGACGTTCAGGTCGGTGACCGTTTCCTCCAGCCGCTGCCGGAGGGAGCCGGAAAGGCTCCGGGGAGCCACCTCGCCGGCCTCCACCACCGCCTCGGCGTACTTTTTGGCGCCGTTGGAGCTGAGGAACTCCCGGGAAAGGTCCACGATGCGCTTCCCCTTCCACTCCATGGTGAGGCGGGGCTGGGCGGTCACCACCGCCACCTTGGTGGCCTCCAGGTTCTCCCGGCGGGCCATGGCGATGAAGGCGTCGGCGTCGTCGGGGTCCAGCACCACCGCCATCCGCTCCTGGCTCTCGCTGATGGCAAGCTCGGTGCCGTCCAGGCCGTCGTATTTCTTGGGGACGGCGTCCAGGTCGATGGCGAGGCCGTCGGCCAGCTCCCCGATGGCCACCGAAACGCCGCCGGCGCCGAAGTCGTTGCACCGCTTGATGAGGGCGGTGGCGGCGGGGTCCCGGAAGAGGCGCTGGAGCTTCCGTTCCTCGGGGGCGTTGCCCTTCTGGACCTCCGCCCCGCAGGTGGAGAGGCTCTCCGTATTGTGGCTCTTGGAGGAGCCGGTGGCGCCGCCGCAGCCGTCCCGGCCGGTGCGCCCGCCCAGGAGCACCACCACATCCCCGGGGGCGGGCCGCTCCCGGCGGACGTTTTCAGCGGGGGCGGCCCCCAGCACCGCGCCGATCTCCATCCGCTTGGCGGCGTAGCCGGGGTGGTAGAGCTCGTCCACCATGCCGGTGGCAAGGCCGATCTGGTTGCCGTAGGAGCTGTAGCCGGCGGCGGCGGTGGTGGTGAGCTTCCGCTGGGGGAGCTTGCCGGGGATGGTGTCCTTCACCGGCGCCAGGGGGTCCGCCGCCCCGGTGACCCGCATGGCCTGGTAGACATAGCTCCGGCCGGAGAGGGGGTCCCGGATGGCGCCGCCGATGCAGGTGGCGGCGCCGCCGAAGGGCTCGATCTCGGTGGGGTGGTTGTGGGTTTCGTTCTTGAACATCAGGAGCCAGTCCTCGTCCTCCCCGTCCACATCCACCTTGATCTTGACGGAACAGGCGTTGATCTCCTCCGATTCGTCCAGGTCCCGGAGGACGCCGGTCTTTTTCAGGTACTTGCCCCCCATGGTGGCAAGGTCCATGAGGCAGACGGGCTTCTCCTTCTCCCCATAGACAGCATGGCGCATGGCCAGATACCGCTGGAAGGCCCGCTCCACCGCCTCCTCCTCACAGGTGACCTTGGAAAGGACGGTGCCGAAGGTGGTGTGGCGGCAGTGGTCGCTCCAATAGGTGTCGATCATCCGGATTTCGGTGAGGGTGGGGTCCCGCTTCTCCTCCCGGCGGAAATAATCCTGGCAGAAGGCGATGTCGTCCAGGTCCATGGCCAGGCCGTAGTCCCGGATGAATTCCCCCAGCGCCTCCCGGTCAAGGTCCAGAAAGCCGGTGAGGGTGGGCACCGAATCGGGGTGCTCCGCCTCCAGGGCGAGGCTCACGGCGGGGGCCAGGTCGGCCTCCCGGCATTCCACCGGGTTGATGACGTAGTGCTTCACCGCCTCCACCTGGGCGGGGGTCAGGTCCCCCTCCAGGACATAAATTTTGGCGGTGCGCACCAGGGGGCGCTCCCCCTGGGAAACGATCTGGATGCACTGGGCGCAGGAATCGGCCCGCTGGTCGAACTGGCCCGGCAGGGGCTCCACCCCGAAGACATAGTCCCCCCGGGGCAGCTCCTCACAGCAGTCGTCCAGCTGGGGCTCGGAAAAGACGGTGGAGCGGCAGGCGTCAAAGAGTGCCTGGTCGATGCCCTCCACGTCGTAGCGGTTCAAGAGCCGCAGGCCGGAGAGCCCCTCCAGCCCCAGCAGGGTCCGCAGGTCCCCCAGGAGCCGGGCGCTTTCCTCGGCGTAGGCGGGTTTTTTCTCTACATAGATGCGGAAAATGGCCATTTTTAACCCTCTCCTTTCTGGGCTTCCAGGGCCCGGCGGCCGATGTCGGCGCGCAGATGCCGCCCCTCAAAGTCCACCCCCTGGGCGGCGTCATAGGCCGCCCGGACCGCCTCGGGGAGGGTGCCCCCCAGGGCGGTGATCCCCAGGACCCGGCCGCCGGCGGTGTAATAGCGCATCCCGCCGTCCTCGCCGGCCTCCCGCCGGGTGCCGGCGTGGTAGACCTGGGCCCTGCCCGAGGGGAGCTGCCCCTCCTCGTCCAGGCCGGAAATCTCCTTTCCGGTTTCGTATTTGCCGGGGTAGCCGCCGCTGGCCAGGACGACGCAGCAGGCGGCGCCGGGAAGGATGGATGCCTCCGCCTCCCGGAGGCGCCCCTGGGCGGTGGCCTCCATGATCTCCAAAAGGTCCCCCCGGAGAAGGGGCAGCACCACCTGGGTCTCCGGGTCGCCGAAGCGGCAGTTGTACTCAATGACCCGGGGGCCCTTGGGGGTGAGCATCAGGCCGAAATAGAGGCAGCCCCGGAAGGTGCGGCCCTCGGCGTTCATGGCCTCCACAGTGGGGCGGAAGATCTTCTCCATGCACTCCCGGGCGATCTCCGGGGTGTAGAAGGGGTTGGGGGCCACGGTGCCCATCCCCCCGGTATTGAGGCCCTGGTCCCCGTCCAGGGCCCGCTTGTGGTCCATGGAGGAGGCCATGGGGAGGATGGTTTCCCCGTCGGTGAAGCAGAGCACCGACACCTCCGGCCCGGTGAGGAATTCCTCCACCACCACCCGGGCGCCGCTCTCCCCAAAGACCCGGTCCTCCATCATGGAGCGGACGGCGGCTTCCGCCTCCTCCCGGGTCTGGCAGATGAGGACGCCCTTGCCCAGGGCCAGGCCGTCCGCCTTCACCACCAGGGGGAGGGGGGCCTCCCGGACATAATCCAGGGCGGCTCCCGCTTCCTCAAAGACCCGGTAGGCGGCGGTGGGGATGCCGTATTTGGCCATGAGGTTCTTGGCAAAGACCTTGCTCCCCTCGATGGCCGCGGCGGCGGCGGTGGGGCCGAAGGCGGGGATCCCCTCCTCCTGGAGGCGGTCCACCGCCCCCAGGGCCAGGGGGTCGTCCGGGGCCACCACCACAAAGTCCGCCTGGTATTCCTTGGCGGCGGCCACAATCCCCTCCACGTCGGCGGCCTTGCCGGGGATGCAGGCGGCGTCGGCGGCGATGCCCCCGTTCCCCGGGAAGGCGAAAAGCTGAGTGGCCCGGGGGCTCTCCTTCAGCCTGCGGATGATGGCGTGCTCGCGGCCTCCGCCGCCTACGACCAATACTCGCATAA
>CAJFUT010000268.1 GCA_904420255.1 uncultured Angelakisella sp.
AAGCTGCTGGTCAAACCCTAAGCGAAAATTCTTCACTGAGGTGACAGCACCTAAGACCAGCGCGTCTGCCATTCCGCCACGCCCGCAGATTGGCGGCAAAACGCCGCCAGGTCAGAACATTGGCATTATAGCACATTTCCCTCAGAGCTTCAAGAGTCCCTCCGAAAGCATCTCCTGGGCGGAAAGGATCACCCCCGCCTTGCCGGTGGGGTAGGTAAGCCCCCCCTGGAGCCAGGCGGCATAGGGCTCCCGGAGAGGGGCGTCCGCGGAGAGCTCGATGGAGGCCCCCATGGTGAAGGCCCCGGCCGCCATAATCACCTGGCTGTCGTAGCCGGGCATATCCCAGGGCACAGGGGTGACGAAGGAATCCACCGGGGCGCCCTTCTGAATCCCCTGGCAGAAGGCGCAGAGGGTTTCCGGGCTGCCGGTGAGCACCGACTGGATGATGTCGGTGCGGGGCTCGTCCCAGGCGGGGGTGACCCCAAAGCCCAGGAGCTGGTAAAACGCCGCGGCGAAAACCGCCGTCCTGACGGCGGAGGCCACCACCGTCGGGGCGAAGAAAATCCCCTGGTACATACTCCGGAGGGTATCCAGGGTGCAGCCCACCTCCTTGCCCATGCCGGGGCAGGTGAGGCGGTAGCCGCAAAGCTCCACCAGGTCCTTCCGCCCGGCGATGTACCCCCCCGTGGGGGCGATGCCGCCGCCGGGATTCTTGATAAGGGAGCCTGCGATCAGGTCCGCCCCTGCCTGGGTGGGCTCCCGCTCCTCCACCAGCTCCCCGTAGCAGTTGTCCACCATGACGATAACCTTTGGATTGGCCTCTTTGGCGGCCCGAGCCGCCCGGCCGATGGTTTCCACCGAAAGGCTGGGGCGCAGGCTGTAGCCCCGGCTCCGCTGAAGGTAGATCATCCGGGCCGACGGGGCCGCGGCGGCGATGGCCTCATAGTCGGGGGAGCCGTCGGGGAGCAGCTCGATCTGACGGTATTTCACCCCAAAATCCATCAGGGAGCCGGTGTTCTCCCCCCGGATGCCGATGGTTTCCTCCAGGGTATCGTAGGGGGCCCCGGTCACCGAAACCATGGTGTCCCCGGGGCGCAGCACCCCAAAGAGGGCGGTGGCCAGGGCATGGGTGCCCGAAACAAAGGTGTGGCGCACCAGGGCGTCCTCCGCCCCAAAGATGAGGGCGAACACCTGGTCCAGGCCCTCCCGGCCCCGGTCGTCGTAGCCGTAGCCGGTGGTGCCCTTCAGGTGGGCCTCGCTGACCCCGGCCCGGAGGAAGGCGGAAAGCACCTTCTGGCCGTTGTATTCCTCCACCCGACCGATCCGCTCAAAGGCGGGCCGGCAGAGCTCCTCCGCCCGGCGGGCCAGCTCCATCAGCCGGGGGTCGATGTCAAAAAAATCCGTCATATTCCGATTCCTCTCCTGTGTGTTTCTGAATCCGCCGGCGCTGATCCTCCGGCGGTGTCAAAGGGCGGAGGGACCCTCCCCCGCTTCCCGTTCAAAGGCCCAAATCTCCCCCGTCTCCGCAAAACCCCGGGCCCGGTAAAAGGGGGCCAGTTCCTCCCGGCAGGCCAGCACCGGCTCCCTCCCCGCTTCCAGGCAGCCCCGGACGGCGGCCCCCAGGGCGGCGGAACTGCAGCCCCTTCCCCGGCGCTCCGGCAGGGCGGCAAGGTACCCGATGACCCCCCGGCGGCTCCCCAGGTGGGAAATGGCCGCCGCCGCGGCAGGGGCCCCCTCCGGCCCTGGGACCAGAAAAACCCGGGCCGCCCCCCGGCGGGCCAGGAGATGGAGATGGGCATACCGCTCCTCCAGAAGGGCCGGGGCCAGGGCGCCGGCGGCCACATTGCACCGGACCGCCTCCATCACCGAGGGAGGGCAGAGAGGTGTTTCCTCCGGCAAGGGCCCCCGGTACGCCATCTCCGGATACCGCCAGGGCCTCCCCGGCAGCAGGGGCGCCAGCAGGCTGTCAGTTTCCAGCCAGCGCCAGCCCAGGGCCCTCAGGAAATCCGCCGCCTCGCCGGCTGCCTCCTCCCGGGACACGGTGGCCCAAACCAGCCCGCCCACCCGGCAGATCCCGCCGGCGGGCTGCCCCCCTTCCTCCAGGGCCAGCCAGAATTCCCCAGGGGCGCCTCCGCCCCCGGCCCGGGCCTCCGCCTCGATCACCGCCGCCAGGAGGGGGTCCCCCGGCACCTGGGCCAGGCGGGGGTCCCCCGGCTCCGCCCAGCGGATCATCCCCGGGGCAGCTCCCGGGCCAGCAGGGCCAGCAGCTCCCGTGCGTCCTCCATATCCCGCTTGCTGGCAAGGGTATTGGGGGAATGGAGATACCGCACCGGCAGGCTCACCGCCGCCACCTTGGCACCGGCGGCGGAGGAGCAGTAGCTCCGGGCGTCGTTGCCGCCGAAGACCCCCTCCTTGGCCTGCCAGGGGATCTCCGCCCCCCGGGCCAGGGAGGTGACCTGTTCATACAGGTCCCGGGGGTAGATGGTCCCCTTGTCCATAAAGGAGATCACCGGGCCCTTCCCCACCCGGCAGACCTGGCGGCCGGCGGGGGCGGTGGGCAGGTCCCCGGCGGTGGTGCTCTCCACCACCACGGCCACCTCGGGCCGCAGGGAGAAGGCCGCCGCCTTGCTCCCGGCGCAGCCGGTTTCCTCCTGGACCACAAAGGCGAAGTCGCAGTCCCAGGGCAGCTCCCCCTGGATCATCTCCAGCAGAAGGGCGCAGCCCGCCCGGTCATCGATGGCCCGGGCCAGCACCGCGTCCTCCCCCAGCTCCCGCCAGGGGCCGATGAAGGTGACCATATCCCCGGGGGCAGCCATCTCCTGGGCCTTCTCCCGGCTCCCGGCGCCGATGTCGATGCGCATATCCTCCACCTTGGCGTACTCCTCCCGCTCCTCGGGGGTGAGCAGGTGGACCGGCCTGGTTCCGATGACCCCGGGGATGGCCTCCGGCCCCACCAGCACCGGCCTGCCGGGGATCACCGAGGGGGAAATCCCCCCCACCGTGGCGAAATGGAGCATCCCGTCCTCGTCAATATGGGTGACCACAAAGCCCACCTCGTCCATGTGGGCGGAAAAGAGGACCTTCCGGGCGGGACGGGCCTTTCCTTTTTTATGGACCAGGAGGTTGCCCATGTCGTCCACCACATAGCTTTCGTACCGGCCCTGGATTTTTTGGATGAGGTATTCCCGCACCTGGTCCTCCTGGCCGGAAATCCCCCGGAGCTGGGTCAGCTCCTCCAGCTGCTTCCAATTCACCTGCATCATTCCTGCACCTCCCTGGCAAAGGCCGCCATCAGGCTGGCGGTGTGAAGAATATCCCGGGCGGACACCGTTTCCACAGCGGTGTGCATATTCCGCAGGGGGATGGAAAGGAGCCCGCACCGCACCCCTCCGCCGGAAGCGGCGATGAGGTCGGTGTCGGTGCCGGTGCGGCTGCCCATGGCGTAAAGCTGCCAGGGAATCCCCTTCTCCCGGGCCAGCTCCCGGAGCCGGTCAAAAATCTGCCGGTTCACCGCCGGGGCGTAGTCGATTTCCACGCCGCCCCCCACCTTGCCGCACTCCTGGGGCTTCACCCCGAAGCCGTCCCCGAAGGTGACATCGGTGATGAGGGCCAGATCGGGGGCCAGGGCGAAGGCCGCCGTGGCCGCGCCGAAGCCGCTGGTTTCCTCCTGGGAGGCAAGGCAGACGGTGACCCGGCAGCGTCCGGGATTTTCCCGGAGCATCCGGGCGGCGGCGATGACCGCCGCGCAGCCGGCCCGGTTATCCAGGCTGCCGGAGCAGATGAGCCCCCCGGCCATCTCCACAAAGTCGCTGTCCAGGGTGATGGGGTCCCCGGGGGCGAAGGCCTCCCGGGCCGCCTCGTCGGAAAGGCCGGTGTCCACCAGGATCCCCTCCATCTTCAGGGGCTTTTCCTTGCCGTCGCTGAGGTGGGGCGGGGTGGAGGCCACCACCCCGGCGTACCTCCCGTCCCGGGCGTGGACCGTCACCGGGGAGGCGGGCAGGAGGCGGCGGTCCAGGCCGCCCACGTTGGCCACCCGGAGGAAGCCTCCCTTTTCCACCGCCGTCACCACCATGCCGATCTGATCCAGGTGGGCCTCCAGCATCAGGTGGGGCGCCCCCGGCTCCCCGGGGCAAACGGTGCAGAGAAGGCTCCCCAGGGGGGTGCGCTCCACCGCCCCCAGGGGGGCCAGGAGCTTTTCCGCCGCCGCGGCGGCGTCCTCCTCCCGCCCTGAGATCCCCGGGGCCTGGCAGAGCTCCCGGGCAAGGGAGATGATTTCAGTCAGTTCCATAGCTACCGATTCCTTTCTTCTGACGGTTGTACCGGCGTACGAGGGGATGCGGCGCCGCATCCCCTTTGCGCACCGATACTTTCATTTATGGTACTTGGCGCCGGCGGAAATGGAGAGGGCGCGGTAAAGCTGCTCCGCCAGCATCACCCGGAAAAGCTGGTGGGGGAAGGTCATGGGGGACGCCGAGAGCCGGAGGGCCGCCCGCTCCTTCACCTCCCGGCTCAGGCCGAAGCTGCCCCCCACCACAAAGGCCAGGCTGCTCCCCAGCTGCCGCCGCCCCTCCAGCCATTCCGCCAGGGCGGGGGAGGACATCTCCTTCCCCTCGATGCAGAGGGCGGCGAAGGGGGTCTTTCCCAGCTTTGCCAGGATGGCCCGGCCCTCCTCCTCCAGACCCCGCTGTATCTGGGCTGGGCTTGGATTTTCAGGGAGGCGGTACTCCTCCACCTCCTCCACCTGGAACCGGCAGTAGGCGGAGAGCCGCTTCTGGTACTCCGCCATCCCCTGGCGCATCCAGGGTTCCTTCATCTGGCCCACCGCCACAATCTTCAGATGAAACACAGGCTCCCCCTTCCGGGGCCCCGCCACACCGTTCAGGGCCGGGGCCGCTTACAGCTCCACGGTGGGGCGGAGCACCGCCTCCACATCCACGTAATAATTCTTGTAGTTCCCCCGCTCCCGGTAGACCGGCACCATCTCGCCTGTCAGGTTGGGATAGCTCCAGAGATTCCCGCTGCGGCACTGGTACACCACCCCGCCCTCCTCATACTGGCAGATGAGCCGCCAGGGATAGCGGCCGTTCACCTGGAGGGAACGGTTCTTTTCAATATCCACCACCCGGGCCATAACCCGCTCCCCCGTTTCCATCAGGCGGCGGCGCTTCTTCTCCGGGTTCCTCATGGCCACCAGGAGCACCACCCCCAGGAAGGTGAAAATGGTCCCGATGAAGCCGAACACCATGGTCAGGATCATGGCGGTTTCCCGGTCCTCCGGGACGGCGAACCAGGACACGGCCGCCACTCCCAAAAAAATCACCCCGATCACCGCGAAGATCATGGGGATCAAACGCATCGCCAGGGGCTGTTTCATACCGCTTTCCTCCTTCGCGCCGCCGCACCGGGGCGGACGGACGTTTCCATACTAAAACCGCACCGGCGGGGTTGGCTCGCTGCGGCGGGCGATTTCCAGCAGGAAATCCCGCCCCTCCACCAGCCCCGCCTCCCCCAGGGCCTCCCGGGCGGAGGCCGCCGCCAGCTCCGGGGTGTTGTTCTCCCGGCTCAGGTGGCCCAGGACAAACCGGCCGGTGCCGGAGAGGGCCAGCCGGCGCAGCGTATCGGCGCATTCCGGGTTGGAAAGGTGCCCCCGGTCCGAGGCGATGCGCCGCCGCAGGTAATAGGGGTACCGGGAGATCTCCAGCAGCCGGGGCTCGTAGTTGGATTCCAGGAACACCAGGTCCGCTCCGGCCAGCCCCTGCCAGATCTCCGGCGTCACCGTCCCCAGGTCGGTGGCGTAGCCGATGGCCCTCTCCCCCGCCTGGAAGCGGAACCCCACCGAATGGGCCACGTCGTGGGGGGTGTCGAAGGGGGTCACCTCCATGCCGGCAATCTCCATCCGGGGGGAAAGCTCCTCCGCAGCGGCGCCGGGCTCCAGGTTCCCGGTGTCCAGGATCCCCTCCAGGGTTTCCGCCGTGGCCCACACCGGCACCCGCAGCCGCTTTGCCAGCACCCGCAATCCCCGGATGTGGTCGTGGTGGTCGTGGGTCACCAGGATCCCCCGGACCGCCCCCGGCTCCACCCCGGCCCCCTCCAGGGCGGCCAGGATGTTTTTGGCGCTGACCCCGGCGTCCACCAGGACCCCCTGGGCCCTGGTGCCTATGTAGGTGCAGTTGCCGCTGCTTCCGCTGAAAAGGGGGGCAAAGAGGATCACAGGGCCGCCTCCTTTTCCCGCGCCATCCCCGGCAGTTCCCGGAGCCGGGCGAGTTCCCGGACCTCATAATCGGGGCGCCAGGGGGTGGCGTTTTCCTTCCCCAGGGGGTTGTACCAGCAGGTGGGGATGCCGGCCTGGCAGCCGCCCCGGATATCCGAGGTGAGGGAATCCCCGATGACCAACACCTCCTGAGGGTCCGGGTCCCCCAGGGCCTCCATCACCCGGCGGAAATATTCCGGCTGGGGCTTCTGCACCCCCATCTCCCCGGAGATGAAAAAGCCCTGGAACCAGCGGTCCAGCCCCGAGCGCCGCATCCGGCTGCGCTGGGTGCCGGAGATGCCGTTGGTCACAAGCCAGAGGCTGTGATCCCCCGCCAGGTCCCGGCAGGCCTCCTCCGCCCCGGGCATGAGGAAGGCCCCCTCCCCCAGCAGCTCCCGGTACCGGGCCTCCGCCTTCTTCCCGTCCGCCGAAAGGTCCAGCCGCCGGAAGGCCAGGTTGAAGCGGCTGTCCAGCAGCTCCTGCTGGGTCAGCTCCCCCCGCTCCAGGGCCTGCCAGAGCTCCTGGTTGGCGGCGTGATAGACCGCCGCCGTTTCCGCCCCCCAGGGGAGCCCCAGCTCCCGGAACAAACGCTCCAGGGCCGCCGCCTCGCAGGCGTCAAAATCCAAAAGGGTGTTGTCCGCGTCAAACAAAAGATGCCGAAAAGCCACTGCCGCTCCTTTCCCCCGGTTCGCCCGGCGCATACAAAGGGGCTGCGCCTCTCGGGGCAGCCCCTGGATCCGCTTCCCCTGTCAGAGAGCTTTGGAAAGCTCGCTGTCGGGGACGGTGATCTTTTTCATATCGCCGCCCAGGGCGGTGACCTTCTCCACCACGTCCTCGTAGCCCCGCTCGATGTGGATGATCTCCTCGATTTCGGTGGTGCCCCGGGCGATCAGCCCCGCGATGATCATGGCGGCGCCGCCCCGGAGGTCGGTGGCCTTCACCGGCGCCCCGGTGAGGTACTCCACCCCCTCGATCACCGCCACCTTGCCGTCCACGGTGATCTTGGCCCCCAGGCGGTTCAGCTCATCCACATATTTGAAGCGGTTGTCCCAGACCCCCTCGGTGATGATGCTGGTCCCCTGGGCCAGGGTGAGCATGGCGGCCATCTGGGGCTGCATATCGGTGGGGAAGCCGGGATGAGGGGTGGTCTTGACGTTGATCTTCTGGATGGGGCCGGAGCGGCTCACCTGGATCCAGTCGTCCCCCTCCTCGATCTGGGCCCCCGCCGCCCGGAGCCGGGCGGTGATGGGCTCCATGTGCTTGGGGATGATGTTTTCCACCCGGATGCTGCCGCCGGTGGCCACCCCGGCCGCCATATAGGTGCCGGCCTCGATCTCGTCCGGGATGATGGTGTAATTGGTGCCGTGCATCACATCCACCCCATGGATCTTGATGACGTCGGTGCCCGCGCCCCGGACATCCGCGCCCATGGAGTTGAGAAAGTTGGCAAGGTCCACGATATGGGGCTCCTTGGCCACATTCTCCAGGATGGTGAGGCCCTTGGCCCGCACCGCCGCCAACATGACGTTGATGGTGGCGCCCACCGTCACCACATCGAAATAGACATGGACGCCCCGGAGCTGCTCCCCCCGGGCGTTGATCATCCCCTTGTCGATCTCCACACTGGCGCCCATGGCCTCAAAGCCCTTGATGTGCTGGTCGATGGGCCGCACCCCGAAGTTGCAGCCGCCGGGCACCGAAACGCTGGCCTCGCCGCACCGCCCCAGCAGGGAGCCCAGGAAATAATAGCTGGCCCGGATGTTCTTGGCCAGGTCGTAGGGGACGGTATGGGAGGTGAGGTGGGTGGTGTCGATCTCCACCGTCTTTTTCCCCAGCATCCGCACGGAAGCGCCCATTTCGGTAAGCATCTTCAGCAGAAGGGTGACGTCGCTGATGTTGGGGATGTTGTCAATGACGCATTTGCCTCTGGCCAGGACGGTGGCGGGAATGATGGCCACCGCGGCGTTTTTCGCGCCGCCGATCTTTACCGAACCGTGGAGCGCACGGCCGCCGGTCACTACAAATTTATTCAAAGTCAAGGCTCCCTTTTTCTGATATTCCGCCGGAGAGGCAGCGCTGAAACGCGGCCGCGCCGGCTCTTTGTCAGTACGCATATGAAACGTTGAGTTTATGCGCTAATTTTGTTAATTATGCACAATTATACGCGATATAGCTGATATCCGAAGGCGCTGTACTTGCTTATTATACCATGAGCGCAAAGCGCGAATGGGATAATCCGCCATGTTTTTCGGTTCCCGGCGCAGCCGGGGAGAAAAACGGCT